>PFTO01000038.1:14561-27222 GCA_002789615.1 Acidobacteria bacterium CG_4_9_14_3_um_filter_49_7
AAATTGATAGGGAAAGGCGGTCAGCCCCTCGTATTCTTCATGTTCGGTATTGTATATTGCGCGCCTGTGGTTCCGAATGACCCGGAGCATGTGTTCCCGGTTCTTTGCATATTCCACGAAAGGGCCTTTTTCTTTTGCCAGTTCGGCAGATGTTTTGTAGGAAACCCCGGTCATCAATGCGGTGACTGCACTGGCAATGGCCCGGCCTTCATCCGAATCGTAGGGAATTCCGGCAGTCATCAGCAGGCTGCCGATGTTGGCGTAACCCAGTCCCAATGTGCGGAATTTATAACTTAATTCCGCAATCTCTCTGCTCGGGAACTGTGCCATCAATATGGAGATTTCAAGCACAATTGTCCATAGACGGACCGCATGGTTGAACGCTGGAATGTCAAATTCACCCGTTTTAGTGTTGTAGAATTTCAGCAGGTTCAAAGACGCGAGATTGCAGGCTGTGTTATCCAGGAACATATACTCTGAACAGGGGTTGGATGCATTGATGCGACCGGAAGCAGGACAGGTATGCCATTCGTTGATGGTACTGTCAAACTGCAGTCCCGGATCAGCGCAGGCCCATGCGGCTGTGCTGATTGTGCCGAATAATTCTCCGGCCTTTACCGTTCTGGCGGTTTCACCATTGACACGGTACCTCAATTCCCAGTCGTCATTTGCTTCGACTTTCCGCATAAATTCTGCGGTAACCCGGACAGAATTGTTAGAATTCTGGCCGGAAACCGTGTTGTAGGCCTCGGATTCCCAGTTGGTATCAAAGGTGGGAAATTCGATTTCCCTTACTCCCTGTTTAGCCAGCTGCAGAATACGAAAAATGTAGGTTTCCGGGATTCCGCTTCGTTTACCCTCGCTCAGGGCTTTTGCGAGGTTCTGATTTTCTACCGGATTCACATTCAGCTTCCCGTCTTGACCCCGGGAAGCTTGAAGGATGTTGTTCAGATGGATGTTGCATTGCCTCGAACCGGCAGCCATGGAAGCAACCTTCTCTTCTTCTTTCACCTTCCATTGTACAAATTCCTCAATATCCGGATGATCTGCGTTAAGAATACACATCTTGGCGGCACGCCTCGTTGTGCCCCCTGATTTAATGGCACCAGCCGCCCGGTCTCCAATCTTAAGGAAACTCATCAGTCCCGAGCTGAGACCACCACCGGAGAGGGGTTCACCTTTCCCTCTCAGGTTTGAAAAATTGGTACCGGAGCCGGATCCGTACTTGAAGATCCTTGCCTCACGGGTCCAGAGGTCCATAATGCCGCCCTCATTTACAAGGGTATCAGCAATGGACAGGATGAAGCATGCGTGCGGCTGAGGGTGCTCGTATGAACTGGTGGATTTCTGAAGGACTTCCGTCTCGGGATCCACGTAGAAGTGGCCCTGAGATGGTCCGTTTACGCCGTAGGCCCAGTGAAGGCCGGTGTTAAACCATTGTGGGGAATTCGGTGCGGCGATTTGTCTACAGAGCATAAAAATCAACTCATCATAAAAGGCTCTGGCATCGTCTTCAGTATCGAAATACCCATGTTTGTAACCCCAATATGTCCACGCTCCGGCCAGGCGGTGAAAGACTTGTTTTGCATCTGTTTCACCCTCTGTCCGCTCCTCTTCAGGGAGAGTATTCAGCGTTTCTTTGTCCGGTTCATTCCGTCTCAACCAGTCCGGAATTCCCTTTTCCGGAACTGGTTTTCGTTTTTTGGGAATACCTGCCTTCCGAAAATATTTTTGAACCATGATATCAGCGGCCACCTGTGACCAATCCTCCGGTATCCTGACGTCTGATGCTTCAAAAACCAATGTGCCGTCCGGGTTCACCATACGGGAATTACGGCTGGAAAACCGGATGCCATCGGTGGGAGATGTGAGCTTTTCAGTAAAATATCGCGAAACCTTCATGACCCTCTCCTTCATAGATATGGTATAGGGAGTTTTTTTATACCACAATATATTGCGCATAGTCAAGAAGGATATGTCTTTTTTCTGTTGAGTGGAGAGGCGAAATCATATAGACTGTCGTGGAAAGTAGTAGATGGGAGGAAAAGATGAAGAATAGATTGATTGTGTTGTTTTTGATTGTTATTTCCGGCTCTCTGGCCTTTGCCGGATTGAATGAGGATTATCAGGCCCTGCAGCAGCAATTCCAGAAGAAGAGAATGTTGGTTCGAAGCCAGGCAGACATGAATAAGCTGACAGTTGAGCACATGGTGGCGCTGAAGAAGCTGTTGAATCAATATGAGGGTAAGAAACTGGCTGCTAATGAACAGATGACAATGGCTGAAGTGCTGATGTCTGTGGATGACCTTGCGTCAGCCTGGGATATCCTGAAAGGTGTTTCAAATCCTGCAGACCCAGAAAAATATAACGCGATGTGTGCCCGTTCATTGTTTGGTCTTGGGAAGGATGTGATGGCTCAGACTTATCTCAATAAGTTGAATCACCAGGAGCAGTTCTATGGAATGGTCAATTTTGGAAGGGCCATGTCGCTGCTGAAGGAAGGAAAGGACAGGGAGGCTGTCCCTTATTTGAAGGCAGTGATTGGAGTGGTAACGCTGCAAGACATATATCGAATCTATGCCATAAATGCACTGGTGACATTTTACGAGGATGGCGGCAAACATGCCGAGGCAATGAAACTTCTTGGAAAATCTGCAAAGGACAGTACCTATTCAGGTAAGGCCAGACTGGAACTGAAAAATAAAGAAGCTGCGATGACCGTAACCGGTAAAAAATGCATGAACCTTCAAGGCATTGTTCGTGGGTTCAATGGAAAGGCTCCGATTTTATTTCAGGATAGGGGGAAAGTCATTGTTCTTGATTTTTATGCCCCGTGGTGTGCACCGTGCCGTTCTGCAATGAGCCATTTGAGCAAGCTGTACCTCGAATATAGGGATAAAGGTCTGGACGTGATCGGGATTACAAGACTGTATGGCTACTATGACGATGGTAAAACCAGAGAGCAGAATATTCCGGCGATGAGAGAAGCCAATCTGGTCTCAAATTTTGTTAAAGAGCAGAATCTTTCTTATCCTATGGTGCTTCTGGGCAAAACGGATTCTCTTCAGGATTATGCGGTGACCGGAATGCCTCATGTTGTGCTGATTGATAGAAAGGGCGTAATCAGACGGGTCTTTACCGGCATGTATTCTGAGAAATCTTTTTTAGCGGCTGTAAAAAAGATGCTGGACGAAAAAGCAGAATAACATTCATTAGTTTGAAGAAGGTCGGGGGTACGAACGCCCCCGTCTGTTACTCCATGAATGTCAGTTGTTCGGAACCACCGGACACACGAATTTTCTTTTTTTCAGAGAATCGACCTTCAAGAATCATTTTTGAGAGGGGATTCAAGAGTAATTTATGAATAATCCTTTTCAGCGGTCTTGCCCCGAATCTTGTGTCATACCCAAGTTCTGCCAGCAGTTTATGTGCGGCCTTGTCCAGATATAGTTCAAAACCCTGTCTTAAGAGTCGTTCCCGCACGACTTTCATCTGAATATCCACTATGTCTGTCATTGCCTCACGGCTCAGACGATTGAAGATCACAATTTCATCCACCCGGTTAAGAAACTCAGGCCGAAACGTCGCGTGAAGAATGATATTCAGCTCCCGGCGTGTGTCCTCGTCATTCGGATCGTCTGCCTGCAATATGACATCACTTCCCAGGTTGGATGTGAGAATCAGGACTGTGTTGCGGAAATTCACAAGTCTGCCTTTGCCGTCAGTAAGCCGGCCGTCATCCAGAATCTGGAGCAGGATGTTGAGTACGTCTGGATGGGCTTTTTCAATCTCGTCAAAGAGAATTACTGAGTATGGCTGGCGGCGGATTTTTTCGGTCAACGCTCCTCCCTCGTCATATCCCACATATCCGGGAGGCGCTCCCACAAGGCGTGCAACGGCGTGTTTTTCCATGTACTCAGACATATCAATTCGAACCAAAGCGTGTTCCGTGTCAAATAAATATTGGGCAAGGGCTTTGGCAAGCTCTGTTTTGCCGACACCGGTGGGCCCCATGAAAATAAAAGAGCCAATGGGTCGATTCGGGTCCTGGAGTCCGGCCCGGGATCGCCGAATCGTATCGCTGAGCAGGGCAAGGGCGTTGCTCTGCCCCACAACGCGCTGCTTCAGCGCATCTTCCATTTTAAGGAGACGTTCCCGTGTGCTTTCCATCATTCGATTGACCGGGATTCCAGTCCACTTTGAGACGATTTCGGCAATGTCATCGTCGTCAATTTCTTCCTTCAACATCTTCTGTGCAGATTCATTCTGGTTCAGTTCCATGTTGGCCTTTGTCAGATCTTCCCTTGCCCCGGGCAGCATTCCGTATTGGATCTTGGCCGCTTTCTCCAGGTCTCCGTTGCGTGTGGACTCTTCCAACTCGTGTTCCAGTTGCTCAATGGTTTTCTTGATGTTTTGTACCTTCAGTAGCTTGTCCTTTTCGTTCTGCCAACGGGCGAGCAAGGCCTGTTTCTGTTCTTTCGCAGTAGAAAGGTATTGCTCAATTTCTGCCAGTCGTTTCTTTGATGCTTCATTTTTTTCATTTTTCATTGCCTGTTTTTCAATTTCGAGCTGCATAATCTGGCGCTGAAGCTGGTCGATTTCGACAGGTACACTGTCCACTTCAATCTTCCTTCCGGCGCAGGCCTCATCCACAAGGTCAATGGCCTTGTCCGGGAGAAAACGGTCTGTAATATACCGATGGGACAGTGTGGCAGCCGCCACCAGGGCATCATCAGAAATTCGAATGCCATGAAAAACCTCATATTTTTCTTTCAGTCCCCGTAAAATGGAAATCGTATCTTCAACGGTTGGCTCAGAGACAAGCACCTGCTGAAAGCGGCGTTCCAGTGCAGCATCTTTCTCAATATATTTCTGATACTCATTCGAGGTGGTAGCGCCGATACACCGTAACTGCCCCCTGGCCAGGGCAGGTTTCAGCATATTTGATGCGTCCATAGAGCCTTCACTGGCCCCTGCACCCACCAGAGTGTGCAGTTCGTCGATAAACAGGATGATACTTCCATCCGCTTTTTCAATTTCATTCAACACTGCTTTCAGACGTTCTTCAAAATCTCCTCTGAACTTCGCACCGGCGATGAGAGCCGCCAGATCCAATGCAACGAGCTTCTTATCTTTGAGATTTTGCGGAACATCATGGTTCACAATTCGTTGGGCAATGGCTTCTGCAATGGCGGTTTTACCGACTCCGGGCTCACCAATAAGAACCGGGTTATTCTTGGTTCGGCGGGTCAGGACCTGGAGCACCCGGCGTATTTCCTGATCACGTCCGATGACAGGATCCAGCTTGCCCTGAGCGGCTTTGGATGTGTAATCAATGCAGTACCGTTCGAGTGCCTGAAAATTGTCTTCTGCAGTCTGGCTGTCCACCGTCTTACCACCGCGAAGTTCCTTTAAGGCGGCAACAACCGCCTTCTTTTCAACATGGGCGGTCTTAAGTGCCTCTGTCAACTCGCCTGGATGCTCCAATAGAGCGATAAGTATATGTTCCGAACTGACATAGCTGTCTTTCATCTCCCGGGCTTCTTTTCGGGCGATGGAAAGAATATGGATAAAATTGCTTGAGGGGGCCCGATCTGCCCCGGTCACGGCAGGTTTGGAGTCAATGATAGATTTCAGGTTACCGATAAGTGCATCTGTCAACGCGCCGCTTCGGGAGAGAATAGGATGTACTATACCCTCTTTTCTGGTAATGAGGGCATATAGAATGTGCGTTTCGGTTACTTCCGGATGTTGGCGTTCTTCCGCTGTCTGAAATGCATCTGAAATAGCTTCCTGAGCCTGTATCGTAAAATCATTTAAATTCAAGTGTACCTCCAAATTCGTTGTCTGACGGTATTAATATGGTCCTTTTTTAGAAAAATGCAACCATATTATCAGAAAATATGAGTCTCAAGGCATAAGATTGACGAAATGGGTGACCGGTTGAAGCCTTTTGTGTAAACAGGCTATAATCTTGTCGATAGGCATTTTGTTGGAAAATGTCAGGAGGCGAACATGCAAAGCAAACCAATAAACAGTGAGACCAGGATATGTCCGGTCTGCCGGACAGTAATTCTTCCCCATGAAGTTGCGCTGTTCTTCAGCGGAAAAGGCAATCTTGTTCAAATGAGGGTAGAGGAGGATGTGGTGCTGATTCACGAAGAATGCGCTGATTCCTTTGAAACAAGGAGCAAGCTCCTCAGTTTTCTTACCAATGGCAAGGATGACCTGAGCTGGCTGGAGTGATCCGGACTGTCGGAGTGCTATGTAAGATTTTTTCAGCCAACGGGCTGACATGAGAGGAATCCCGTTCGTAGATTCGCCATTGAAATCAGACAGCAAGGAAATGTAATGGCTGCGATTTGGAGATCAATTTCTGGCGCCCAACTGATCCGGGGATCTGTGACGCCAGATGGATTCAGAAAACAGACCGTGTAAGAATTCTTATCTGTGTTATACTTCCGACGGAAGAAAGGCGAACTGCCGCGGGTGAAAGCCCGAGGAAAGTCCGAACTCCGAAGGACGATGTGCCGGGTAACGCCCGGGCGCCGCGAGGCGACGGAAAGTGCCACAGAAAATATACCGCCTGTGCCGGTTTCCGGTGCAGGTAAGGGTGAAATGGCGAGGTAAGAGCTCACCGCCTGCCCAGCAATGGGTGGGGCAGGGTAAACCCCACATGGAGCAAGGCCAAATAGGGAAACGATCGAAGGCGGTCCGTCTGAGTTTCCGGGTAGGCCGCTTGAGGCTGTCAGTAATGGCAGTCCCAGATGAATGGCAGTTCTTGACAGAATTCGGCTTACAGCCTTTCTTCCATTTTTGTAAAATTCTCTAAATTGGAGATATTAATGGTTCGAAGACTAATAATCGCAGGCTTGGTGCTAATATTTGCTCTATTTTCAATGGCGGGGGAGATTTCGAAATCCGCAGCGGATATGTCGTTGTCTGAGTACTTTATTGGCGTTTATCACAGCTCCCGTGGAGAGTGCGAAGCGGCAATCCCTCATTTTGAAAAGGCAAAGGCACTTTTCCGGAATCCAACGATTTATCTGGAACTGGCGGATTGTTATTCCTACGAGGGAACGATGGAAAAGGCAATTTCCGTGCTGGAAGAGGGTATCCGATATTTTCCTGAAGATGGGCGACTTTTTGTTTCCAAAGGAGAGATCTATTACGGTCTGTACAGGGCCGGTTTGCCTTCCGATGACATTGTCCAGCAAGCCTACGATAATCTCCTGAAGGGATGGGAATTATCCTCCGATTCAGAAGCCGGATCTAAGGCAGTAGAAATGGCGGCCGCACTGAAGAGACCAGAAGAAGCGGCAAAATTGTACGAATCGTTTCCGCTGGAAATGCGCAAACAACCACCGCTGCTTGCCGTTATGCTGGATGTATACGAGACTGCGGGGTTAAAGAATCGCCTGAAAAAAACGATAAAGATGGTGTCCCACGCTCATCTGAGCGATCCGGATTTTTTGGGGCACGTGGCCGATCAGGCAATTTTCCATAGCTTTTACAAAGAGGCTCTAAAATTAATGCAGCAAGAAATCAAGGCTGATTCCGCTACGTTTAAGAAATGGGACAAATATATGTTTGTCGCACTTGCGGCATCGGATTACGAGACAGTAAGCAGAGTTTTTAAGGAGAGGTACAAAAAGAATCCAACAGCGCTTTCTCTTTATTCAATGGCCAGCTCTATGGGCCATCAGCACCGGTATGCGGATGCGGCAGTTTTCTTCAGCCGTGCGTTAGCTGCTGATCATAGCGGATGGGGAGATAACGTGCATATGGAAGTCATGCGGGACTACATAAAAGTACTGGTTGCTTCAGACAATTATAAAAAGGCGTTGACCGTAGCAAAGGAAGGACTCAAGCTGTTCCCGAATTCAAACGATATGAAGAGTGATCTTGTTTATGTTGATGTTCTGAATAACCGGACGAAAAATGCGATTAAGACAGCATCCACATTTTCTGCGGGAAAGGGGGAATCTGCCAGCCCCCTGCTGGAGCGCCTGAGGAAGAACCCGTCTTTCCTGAAGTATTATTTCAGAGGAATGGTTTTTTATGCCATGGAAGACTATGAGCGGGCATTTCCTCAACTGAAAAAAGCACATGGTATGGAACCGGATAATCGGGACGTTGCGGTTCCCCTCGCACTCATCTATGACCGAAACGGAAAACAGAATGAAGTGATATCGTTGTATAGAAAGTTGCTGAAAACCTACCCGAAGGACGCCTTGTTGCTCAACAATTACAGCTATTCACTGCTGACTTACAATCGTCATCTGAAGGAAGCATTGGAACTGGCAAAGAAGTCTGTGGAACTGGTACCGGAGAGCCCGACCTATCGGGACACATTGGGGTATGCATATCTCCTTTTTAATAAACTGGATGCCGCAGAAGAGAGCCTTAAATTCGCATATGAAAAAAACCCGGAAAATGGGGAAATATGCCAGCATTTGGGCGAGGTTTATTTCCGGAAGGGCAATTTTGAGAAAGCACGGGAATTGTGGCTGGAAGCCATTGAGAATGGAGGTGTCGATGAAGCATCTCTCAAGAAAAAGATCTCTTTTCTGGATCAGTAGTATTTGCCTGCTTCTGGCAGTTTCCTGTGTCAGAAAACCGGTTAAAACTCAGGCTGTTGGAATATCCGGAACCGTTGTATCCACGTTATTTCGTGTGGAAGGGCAGGTCGACGGGCAGTCCATCCATGGGATTCGGGCCTATCTCCAGATTGACACGAGCAAACATTTCATGGTGAATCTTTTTACGGCGTTGAATACTCCTTTGAGTGCCGTTTTCTATGACGGGAAGAGTCTGACAGTGGTGAATTATCGCGATAAATCAGTAATCGTGGATAACTCTGCGCCCTTTGAAGCGGGGTCCGGTATTCCTTTTCGACTGGATATTGAAGCACTGGCTGATTTTTACGGGCACTCCTTAAAGTCAAAAGGAGCGTATACACAGACATTCCCATGGGGAAAGCTTCTGCAGACGCCCAACTTACGAATTGTCGGCCTGTTCAACGACGGTTCCAGACTGCTATTGACACCATTGTCAGAGCCGAAGACAAGAAATGCCACTTTACTCTCACTGAAAATCCCACCAACCTACAGGCACATAGATGGAACAGATTGAGTGTTTTGGGAAAATCAACCGGTTTCTCCGGGTCGGTCCCCGTCGCCAGGATGGATTTCATGAGATTTTTACCGTTTTTCAGAGTATTTCGCTCCGTGACTCACTCACTTTGGAATTAACGGACCAATCCGGGATTGTACTCACTGTGTCAGACCCGAGTGTACCGTCGAACAAGGAAAACCTGGCATGGAAAGCGTGTGAGTCTTTTATGAACCAGATCGATTATTCCGGTGGCGCATCCATTCATATTGAAAAGAGAATTCCACCAGGAGGTGGACTGGGGGGCGGCAGCTCGGACGCTGCAGGAACTCTGTTGCTCCTGAACAGAATGTTGAATAATCCCCTTTCACGGAATGAATTGAAAAAGATTGCGCGTGACTTGGGCTCCGATGTCCCGTTTTTTCTTGTGGGGGGCTCGGCGGTTGGAACCGGCAGGGGAGAACAGGTAGAACCTTTGCCTGACAGCAACCCTTTTTCATTTCTTGCAGTATTTCCCAATATTCCTTTCTCTACGGAAAAGATGTATTCCCTGCTGGATCGGGATGAAAACTATCCGGCACCAAAACAGATGTCAACAAGAGAAATTCAGGCTTTGCTGGTTCAACAATCCGATGGACTTGAGAATAGCTTTGACCGAATTGTTTCTAAAATATCGGGAAAAGTCGCAGATGTGATGCAGGGGATTAGAAGAGAAGGATTTCCGGTCATGTTGTCAGGTTCCGGGTCCACTTTTCTGGTATTTGAAGGACCGTATTCTCTGGAGAAAATCAGCAATAAACTACCGGCAGGCTGGCAGAGTATGAAGCTCCGTAGCATGACTCGACAGGAGGCACTGGGTGAATTCATTTTCTGAAGCGGTTGAAAACTGCTGCCGGTTAATTTCGGAAAAACAGATGCTGAATGCCGGTGATTGTGTTGTTGCGGGTGTCAGTGGCGGAGCCGATTCCGTTTTTCTATTCCAGGTACTCTCAGAAATGGCAAGGCGTCTGAACCTTCGACTGGGGGTAGCTCATCTGAACCATGGATTGAGACTGGAGGCAGCAGATGAACTGGCATTTGTCAGGGATTTGTGTCTGGAGAATGGAGTGATTTTTCACGGCGCTACAATTCCGTCTGGCATTGTTGCCGGGATGGCTGGAATGTCCATAGAAATGGCGGCGAGAGAACGTCGAAAACGATTCTTGAATGCTGTTGCAAAGGCACATGGGGCGGAGAAGATTGCCCTTGGTCATACAGAATCGGATCACACAGAAACAGTGTTGATGAATATCCATAGGGGATCCGGACTTCGTGGGCTTGCCGGGATTCATTCTGTCCGGGATAATGTCATTTGCCCCCTGATTGCAATGCAGGGTTCAGAAATTCGCAGGCTTCTGTTGGAAAACAGTATTGATTTCCGGGAGGACAGCAGCAATGTGGATCCCAAGTTTCTGCGCAACCGTGTGCGATCGGAGATTATTCCGTCCTTAAAAAAAGTATTTGGACCGGGAACCGGAGGGAAATGGCGTCAACTATCGGAGAATATTGCGGATTCTCTATTTGCAATGAAGAGCCTTTTGCGACATTTTGTAGCCCAGGGCCTTCGGGAGGATGATTGCGGAATCCGTATTGAGAGAAACCTGCTCAAGGGTCTCTCAAAGCCGGTGTTAAAGGAAATCATCCTTTATCTGGTAGAAGAAACTACCGGTTCCACTTATTTTATGACCACAAAGAGCCTGAATCAACTTATACTGTTTGCAGAAGGTGCCGGTTATGGGGAAGTGACGATTCATCCCAAAATGGGCGTTAAAGTGGTTAGGAGCAGCCAGTGGCTCTATTTTCTAAAAGAAATGCCGTGCATCAACCTGGAAATATGGAAACCGGGAAGCTACAGGTCGTGGTTTCAGGAACAATTTGTGTTTTCTCTGGAACCAACTGAAAACCAGCCTGGCGATGATCCGAACGTGCTTTTCCTGGATGAAAACCTGTTCCCTTTCCCATTTCAACTTTCGCCAGTGGATTTTGAGATAGACAGGGCGGTTTGTCAGGAACGCAAAATACGTGATATTCGTCATTTTATGAAAAAACGAGGGTTTGGAAAGGTGGAACGGGAAAGAATGCCGGTGCTGAAACACAGGGACCGGGTGATCTGGATTCCGGGCTATAGGAAGATGGTTTCGGAAGGGGAAACCGGTACTGAAGCGAATCGAATTGTGGTTTACTTCACCGTTTATATGCGCTAAAATTCGCGATACCGGCTGGAAAAAGGTTTCCAGCCTTTCTATTCACGAAAGGAGGAGCGAGAATTTGAATCAGACAATGAAAAATGTATTCCTGTGGCTCTTTCTCATCGTCATAGTCGTACTTGTTTTTAATATATTCAATCAGGTGGAGCAGTCTTCCACCGAATTACCATTCAGCACGTTCATGATGCAGGGGAAAAGTGGGAACATTTCTTCTCTGGAAATGAAGGGTCAGAAGATAAACGGAGACTTCGTTACACCGTATGAGGATGGACAGGGTCATAAATTCAGTAAGTTTACGACCATAGTGCCTGAACTTTACGAAAATTTATCCAAGGACATTTTGACCTGGGAAGGATAGGGTCTGCAGAAATTCAATGTCAAGGAAGACAAGGAAAATCCCTGGATGGCTGTACTGATCGGCTGGGGGCCGATTCTCCTGTTAATTGTGATCTGGGTGATGTTCATGCGACAGATGCAGGGCGGCGGCAACAAGGCTCTAAGTTTCGGTAAAAGCAAAGCCCGTCTCATTGATGATAAGAAGAAAGTAACGTTCGAAGACGTTGCCGGTGTAGACGAAGCGATTGATGAATTGCGTGAAATTGTAGATTTTTTGAAAACGCCGAAGAAATTTACAAAACTTGGCGGCAGGATTCCCAAGGGAGTTTTGCTGATGGGACCTCCGGGAACCGGTAAAACACTGCTGGCAAAAGCGATTGCAGGTGAAGCAGAAGTCCCGTTTTTCTCCATCAGTGGCTCGGAATTTGTTGAGATGTTTGTCGGAGTAGGTGCTTCCCGTGTGAGGGATATGTTTGACCAGGGAAAGAAAAATGCACCCTGCATCATTTTCGTGGACGAGATAGATGCAGTGGGCCGTCATCGGGGCGCCGGTCTTGGGGGCGGTCACGATGAACGGGAACAGACATTGAATCAGCTTCTGGTCGAAATGGATGGATTTGAGAGCGGGGACGGAGTGATCCTGATGGCGGCAACCAACCGTCCGGATGTACTGGATCCTGCTTTGCTCCGACCGGGGCGCTTCGATCGACGGGTTGTGGTGTCACGGCCCGATGTTAATGGCCGAGAGGCAATCATAACAATACATACCCGAAAGGTGCCTGTGTCAGAGAATGTGGACCTGCGTCTGCTGGCAAGAGGTACACCGGGCCTTTCCGGTGCCGACCTCCAGAGCCTTGTGAACGAAGCGGCACTTCTGGCAGCGAGAAAGGAAAAGAGTGTTGTCGAAATGAGTGATTTTGAGGAAGCTAAGGACAAGATCATCATGGGTCTAGAGAGAAAATCCC
>PFTO01000191.1:0-12034 GCA_002789615.1 Acidobacteria bacterium CG_4_9_14_3_um_filter_49_7
AGAAATCCATTTCATCCCCAGCCAGTATGGAAAAGAAAGATTGTGTTCGATAAATTCTTGTAGTCTTTCGGAAGTCGGAAAGGTGAATGAATCTTTCTCTCTTGCCACTTTCTTCAAAACAGCATTGATAAAACCGCTCTTCTTTTTATTTCCATTGAAGGCCTCTTTTGCCACAGTTACCGTGTCGTTGATAATGGCATAATCCGGTGTCCTGGTCAGAAAAAGGATCTGATAAGCAGCACTGGCAAGCAGTAACCAGATTTCCGGCTCTGTACGTTTCTGGTTAGCAAACCTCGTAAGGATATGATCAAGTCTGCCCCTGAAACGGCAGGTTCCATAAATGATTTCTACAACGAGACGTCGATCCCGTTCATCTGAAACTTGTTCAAAGATATAGAGATACATATCTGTAATCAACTTATGTTCATTGAAAACCTGTTTCAAGATATACCAGGCAATCCCTCTCGGGTTCATATCAACCTCTTGTTCAGCACTGATCAACGTCCTGTTTCGAAAATTTATCGATTTGTTCCAAAATTGACCCTACCGCCAATCTTATCTGGATTCTAACATAGTTTTCTTTAACCACGAGAACCGCACACCATGCCTTGCTGCGGGGTTTCGATCCCTTGCCAAAAATGGCTTTGCCCCACAGAAACTGATCCCTTCATTTTCGGGCCAGTCCGCCGACACCTGTTTGAAAATGGCCGTTCAATCGAATAACCTCTCCTGAACGACCAAAATCCAAGACATTACCAGCATTATCCAGTATCTCTTTTACTGCCACTTTTTCGCGTAAGAATCCTCTGTCACATAATTCAATGGAATCCCCCTGACGAATCGGGTTCTTGAGATTCAAGGCCAGGTATCCGTCATATTTCTCCACTACTTCTCCAAGAAACGCATATGGGTTCGATACAGCACATTTCTCAAAACTATATTCATTCTGTCCCGGTGTGCCATTCAGAAAATTGGTCGTAAATCCCCGATTACTCACCCGGGCGAGTTCCGCGACCAATTCGGGAGCAGCCTCCCGAAATTCTGATTCTCCCCTTTCCTTCAGGATATCCAGGCCTCTTCTATATACATCTACAGTAATGCCGACGTAATGAGTTGATTTCATCCTGCCTTCAATCTTGAGCGAGTTCACCCCGGAGGAGACCAGTTCAGGCAACAGAGGAAGCGCACATAAATCCTTGGAATTAAAGATATAACTTCCCCTGGAATCCTCTTCAATGGGAAAATACTCTCCATCTCTTTCAGTCTCTTCGAGTACACGATATTGCCACCTGCAGCTCTGAGCACATTCTCCTCGATTCGCGTCCCGACCGGACATGTACAATGACAGGAAGCATCGCCCTGAGTAAGAAATACAAAGCGCACCGTGTGTGAATACTTCCAGTTCTATTTCACTGCTGGCGGAAATCTCTCGAATCTGCTCAATTGACAGTTCTCTCGCCAGTACAACTCTCCGAATACCCGACTTCCCCCAGAAAGCCACAGATTCGCTGTTCAGGGTACTTGCCTGGGTACTGAGATGGAGTCTGAGTTCCGGAGCCTCCCGCCTCAGCAACGATACGACGCCGGGATCTGAAACAATCACGCCATCGGGTTTGAGATTGGACAACTTCGGTAAAATAACAGATAGATCTTTAAAATCAGCGGATACCGGCATCATATTCAAGGCTACATAAACCTTATTCCCCAGTGAGTGAGCGTAATCCAGGGCCTCTTCCAGTTCTTCAATCGTGAAATTTCCTGCAAAACTGCGTAGAGAGAATTGTTTCAGGCCCAGGTAAACAGCATCCGCACCAAAATGAAGAGCCGTTTTCATTTTTGCGAAGTTTCCTGCCGGTGCCATCAATTCCGGGATTTTCATTTCTGGCATCTCTACTTTCGCCAGTATCGGATCTGATAGCGCCTCACGTTCTCGAGGTGCTGACTGTAATGACTTGCAAACACATGGGTTCCGTCATTCCTGGAGACGAAATACAGATAGGTGTTTCGTACCGGATGAAACACAGCGTATAATGCCGCTGCACCGGGATTTGCAATGGGTCCGGGGGGTAATCCGCCATGAACGTAGGTGTTGTAGGGATCATCCATTGAAATGTCCGCTTTGCGGATGTTTCCGTCCCATCGACCGTTCCGCATCAGGGAATATATAATTGTGGGATCACAGTCCAGTTTCATATGAATCCTGAGACGGTTCAGAAATACAGAAGCCACAAGCGCTCGCTCCCCTTCCCTACTGGTTTCCTTCTCCACAAGGGATGCTAGAATCAACCTCTGGTATTGGCTCAGTTGTTGAGAAACAGATGCGTTTTGAGATGCAGAGTGAAAACGTATCTGAAATTGCTGGATCATCTGTTGAATAACTTCCCGTTCTGAAGCCCTTTCAGGAAAAAGATAGGTGTCGGGAAAGAGAAACCCCTCCAATGTCGGGGCTTCTCCAAATTCAGGGGCTATCAGTCCGGCGGGATGATTAAACAACTGCATATAATTTTCTTCGCTTCCCAGATGATGCGCTGTGAGAATGGCAAACATCTCCTGACAGGTCAATCCTTCCGGGAAAGTGAGTCTAAGGAGACGGTCTTTTCCTGTGGTCAGTTCCATTATCACCTTGTAGAGAGTGGTTCTTCCCTCAAAACGATAGAAACCGGCCTTGATTTCTCGTTCCACCCGGAAAATACGTGTTCCGATTTTGAAAGAAAGAGGATTATCAATTACTCTATTCTTGAACAGGTTTTCCGCAATTTGGCCAATGCTTTCACCTCTTTGTATCCGTATTGTTTCGGAAACTGTGTATTCCTTGAAAAAAACAAACACAAAGACAAAAGCAGCAATTATGAAGAGGCAAATCAGGAGTGTTGCAAAGGCAGAAAAACGGACTTTCATATCTTCAGGATCTCCTTTGGCTGAGGCAACAGGTTGTCAATGGCTGATTCTGGAATATTTTTCTAAAGACATCAATCATCACTTATTTTCCAACCTCTATCTTGCCTTCCCCTGGCATATACCCTACGTTTCATCATTGATTTTCAGAATGGCCATAAAAGCATCCTGGGGAATCTGTACCTTCCCCACCGATTTCATCCGTTTTTTTCCGGCCTTCTGCTTTTCCAGAAGTTTTCGTTTCCGCGTAATATCCCCGCCATAACACTTTGCGAGAACATTTTTTCGCATGGCCTTTACTGTCGTACGGGCAATAATTCGCCTGCCTATTGCAGCCTGGATTGCCACCTCATACATCTGGCGCGGAATAAGTTCCTTCATCTTCCTCGTCAGCGCCTGAGCGCGCATGAATGATTTTTCCATATGGACAATGACAGAAAGCGCATCAATCGGGTCTCCATTGACAAGAATGTCCAGTTTCACCAGTTTGGAAGCCCGGATTCCACTGATTGTATAGTCGAAGGACGCGTACCCCTTGGACATAGATTTCAATTTGTCGTAGAAATCCAGCACGATTTCGTTCAAAGGCAATTCATACTCAATAAGAACCCTATCTTCAGAAACATATTCCAGACGCTTCTGAATGCCTCTGCGTTCTTCACAGAGCTTTAGAATGTTTCCTACAAAGTCTGAACGGGTTACAATAGTTGCCGTTACAATTGGTTCTTCAATTTGCCGAATATACTGGGGTTCCGGTATTTTGGAGGGATTGGAGATAAATTGAACAGAACCATCCGTTAATGTCAGTTTGTACTCCACTCCGGGAGCCGTAGAAATCAATTCAAGTCCATATTCCCGCTCCAGCCGTTCCTGAGTAATTTCCATATGAAGAAGGCCCAGGAATCCACAACGAAATCCAAAACCCAATGCATCAGATGTTTCCGGTTCATAAACAAAGGCAGAATCGTTGAGGCGGAGTTTTTCCACAGCATCTCTCAAGTCATCATACTGAGCGTTGTCGGTAGGGAAAAATGAGGAGAAGACAACCGGTTTCATTTCTTGAAATCCTGGAAGGGCCTGGGCAGTTTCCCGTCCAACTTCGGTAATCGTATCACCAATTTTTGAATCCTGAATTGTTTTGATCCCGGCAATTATATATCCGACTTCACCTGCGGACAAGGACTTCTGGGGAGTCATCTTGGGTGAAAAAATACCCACCTCATCTACATCGAAAGTCTTTGCACGGGCCATCAGTCGTATTTTCATCTTAGCTGAAATAGTTCCTTCAAATACCCTGACAAGAATAATAACGCCTCGATAGGAATCGAACCAGGAATCAAAAATCAATGCGGATAGCGGAGCATCCACGTCACCTTTCGGTGCGGGGAATATTGAAACAATACTTTCCAGTACATTATCAATTCCCTCACCCGTTTTTGCCGAGACCATACAGGCATTCTCAGTCTCCAGTCCAATTACCTGCTCAATCTGTCTCAGAATCCTTTCTGGCTCAGCCGATGGAAGATCGATTTTGTTGAGTACTGGAAGAATCTCGAGATCATTTTCAATTGCCATATATGTGTTGGCCAATGTCTGTGCTTCAACTCCCTGGGAAGAATCAACAACCAGCAATGCACCTTCGCATGCCTTCAGACTTCTTGAAACTTCATAGGAAAAATCCACGTGCCCCGGTGTGTCAATCAAATTGAAAATGTAATTATCTCCCTTCTTGGAGTGGTATTTAACTGTAACTGAATGGGCCTTGATGGTAATCCCCCGCTCCCGCTCAAGGTCCATATCATCCAGAATCTGGGCTTTCATGTCACGAAGTTCAACGGCCTCCGTCTTTTCAAGAATCCGGTCCGCAAGGGTGGATTTTCCGTGGTCAATGTGAGCAATTATTGAGAAGTTTCGTATATGTGAATTTGGCACTCATTCCTCCGTCTTCAGGGGAAAACTATATCAGAAAGTGTGAAACCGGTCAACGAAGCAACTCCCGAAAGAATCACATAACAATCCAGTTTTCTAATAACTTATCATTCATTTGTGACACAAGTTTAATTGTCTTCTTCTCTGGTCAAATCCCTCAATGCATTTGCAGCTTCTGATAGGCAATCTTAAAGCGCATATTGGTATTCATTTCTGAAACAGAAACCCCCTCCTCAGCCGCTTTCTTAATTACTCTTCTGGCATCTTCATATGCCTTCACATCTACTAAAGTAGCAACGAGCCAGGCGTAGCCATCTTTATTTCTCGGCTGAAGGATGACAGATTTGTAAAAATGAAAGGCTGCAGGGATTTTGTTGTTGTTTCCCAACGACAATCTACCCATATTAATCTCTCTTGAAAACATTGCCTTTCTCTGACCCAGTGGCATGTTTCCCATGCGCTCCTTAAACTTCTCTATTCTTGGCTGATACTCAGCGAAAACTTTATGCAGAGCCAGGATTTGGAGTCCCTGCCCTTCCTTCTTGAACACTTTCTCGGGTCCGGCTGCTTCAGTTTCATTCATTTTATTTGGAATCGGTACCAACTGTTTTGGTGATGTCTCCCTTTTCTTCTGAACCGGTGTTGGAGTCTTGGTCGTTTTCTTCACCATTGTCTGAACAATAGAGTTTGCATCTCCACTTTGCTTTTGAGTTTCGGGAGATGTCTGTACCGTTGCTGTCTGTATATTTTTCATATCATTCTGTGATTTTCCGTTTGTTTGGGTGGAAATAGATGTGGCGGGATTTGAGTTTTCAGTTTGAATGCCCGATTCAGCTTCAGCTTCAGCAACTTGCTGTTCACCGGAAGGCATTTCTTCCCCAAGCATATTTGTCGGGTTTTCTTTTTCCGACCTTGACTTGTCCGTCAGCGGAGCGGTTTGTCGTGGTTGAATAAATTTCCGGTAGCCCAACACTCCTCCCACACCCAGAATGGCGACAAAAAGTAATATGCCCAGGACAGTGGCCAAAGTGTTCTTCTTTTTCACAGGCTCAGGAGCGGCCATCGGCGGTGCTTGCCCAGTTGACGCATCATTTGGAAGCGGTGGAACAACCGGTGTTTGCCCAGTGGGCATGCCATTCACAAGGGGTGGAATCGGTGGAACACTATGCTCTTCTGCGTCGAGCAATACAGTTGGAGCTTCCCCTTCTCCGAGTAAGTACTGGAGCTCCTGTCTCAGGAGAGTGGACACTTCTCCGCATGTGCGGAATCGTTTTTCCGGATCGGGGTTCATCATTTTCTGTACTATCTTTTTCATCACTGTGGGGGTTCCAGGAAGCTCAAGCGTATTTACATTGAATGATATAATCTGATAGACCACATTTGTCAGGTTATCCCCGCCAAAAGGCTTTTTACCTGTAAGCATCTGATAAAACACAACCCCTGCGGAGAATTGATCACTTCTTGGATCCAGGGGTTTCCCCTGTACCTGCTCCGGTGACATATAAGACAATGTTCCGACAACAAGCCCGGTACGGGTGAAATCGGAGTCCTGCTTTTTCGCAATGCCGAAATCCATAATTTTCACAGTACCGTCTATTAAAATCCGAATATTTCCCGGCTTTATGTCTCTGTGAATTACTTCCTTCTTGTGGGCGAAATACAATGCGTCGCAGAGTTGAGCCATAATAGTCAGCTTATCCTCCAGCGATTTCGGTTCTCCCTTTTTGATCAGCTGTGTCAGATCCTGCCCCTCAACATATTCCATGGCAATGTAGGGCGTATCACCCTCCATTCCCATCTCGTAAATTGTTACAATATTAGGATGTTGCATAGCACCAGCTGATCGCGCTTCTCTGAGAAAACGCTGTTTCTGCTCTTCTTCTTCAAAGGCTTCAGCATTCATGGTTTTGATGGCAACCGGACGTTCGATCACAGGATCGTAGCCGAGGTACACAATCCCCATTGCACCTCTTCCGAGCTCAGACCTGATTTCATATTTACCGATTTTGTTCATTTATCGCCTTTTCAGTTTTCAAAACGAAGTTCAGCATCACCGATCTGAATTTTATCTCCACTTTGAACAAGATGCTCGGAAATCCTTTGTCCGTTTACCTGAATTCCACCAGGTGTATTGTAATCATAAATTGTGAAACCATCCGGACCGAAGGTAATTTGAGCGTGCTTTTCAGCAATTGAAGGATCATCGATGCGAATGTCATTTTCCTGTCCACTTCCGATATTCGTTACACCCATTTTGAGGCGAAATTCTGTCCCTTTCTGTTCTCCGGATAGAATAGTCAAGGTCGGGGGACGGTAAAGTACTGTGCTTCCCTGCTGCAGTTCTTCTCCCAGATCCAGAATAGTCTTTTCCGTTTCATCCACGGGACCATCTGTGGGTGGTGGCGGAGGTAATAGATCCTCCTGAGGCATTTCCTCACTCAATGTAGAAGGTTCATCACCCGCAGGATCCTCCTGAATGTCATCAGCGACTGCTTCAGGAAAATCATCTCCCAACTCTTCCACGGATTCCGGAACAGAAACCGGCATTTCACCAGAACCCACCTCAGCTGCCAGAACCTCGTCAACTTTCTCCAGTTCAGATTTCAACTTATTCAATCGGTCAAACTTATCTTTATTTTCCTTTTCCAGTGCGTCAATCTTAGAAGCCGCTTTCTTTTCGGTAAACTCGCCCAGCTCTGCCCGGACAGAAATCTCTTCTTTTTCAACCATGTATGCCTTCAGCTCTTCTTCAACCTCATCAATTGATTCCATAAGCTCAGCCTTTCTCAATTTCAACTGGTCATAGAGCGGGGATAGCTCCATATTCAGTTGTTCCAGATTATGTTGATAGTCTTTTAGAATCCTTCCGTACACGACCTCTGAAACCGAGTCCGATTTTTCATTCAGTTTTTCAAGCCTGTCCAGCATTACGGTTTGTTGCTTTTGAAGTGCGTTCACATCGTTCGTCAATTTACCCAAAGCTTCGAAATCCATTTCATTCCTCCCACTTGCCTGTTTCTATTATCTATAGTATAGCAATCGCACAGGTTTTTTCCACTTAAATCTACTCTTTTCCTACAGAATTGAGTTAAATGTACAAAAATCGGAAAATCTGGTCCGAAAAAGTTGGTGAAATGATTATATTTTGTGGGATAGAATCTTTCTTCCTGCTCCGGAGAATATTTGGTAGGGCATAGGGGAATTGAACCCCTGTTTCCGGCGTGAGAGGCCGGCGTCCTAACCCCTAGACGAATGCCCCGAAAAAAAATGGCTGGGAGACAGGGAGTCGAACCCCGATAACCAGATCCAGAGCCTGGCGTCTTGCCATTAGACGATCTCCCAACCAGTCCAATGCATTATAGCCACCCATCCAACTAAAATCAAGGAGTTTTGGCGAAAAATTTGCAGTCCCCCATTAAAAGCAGGCACATGCTTATTGTCTGCCTGTGGTAGAATAGCGAACTGATATTGAGTACACTTTGAAACAGGAGTTCAGAATGACAAAAAACACTCAAGAAGATTCATCAAAAGCTAGAGATTTTATCCGGAGCATCATAGACCATGACCTGGAAACAGGGAAATATGATGGTCGCGTTCATACCCGTTTCCCTCCAGAACCAAATGGATATCTGCACATTGGTCACGGAAAAGCCATCTGCCTCAGTTTTGGAATTGCAGATGAGTACCCGGGCGGAAAATGCAACCTTCGTTTTGACGATACCAATCCGGCAAAGGAAGAAGACGAGTACGTAAAGTCCATTATCAAGGACGTGTCCTGGCTCGGCTTTGATTGGGAGGACCGCCTCTATTATGCTTCTGACTATTTTGACCAGATGCTTGAATACGCCTTTCGACTGGTAAAGAAAGGGAAAGCCTATGTTTGCGATTTATCAGCTGCTGAGGTTATCGAATATCGTGGGACATTGACGGAACCAGGCAGGAACAGCCCTTTTCGGGACCGGTCAATAGAGGAAAACCTGGATCTGTTCCAGCGTATGTGCGCCGGTGAATTTCCTGACGGCTCCCGGACGCTTCGGGCAAAAATTGACATGGCGCATCCCAACCTCAATATGCGGGACCCTGTTATGTACAGGATTCTCCATGCAAACCATCATCGGGCAGGAGACAAGTGGTGTGTGTACCCTATGTATGATTGGGCTCACGGATTGGAAGACTCAATTGAAAGAATCACCCATTCTCTCTGTTCTTTGGAATTTGAGGACCATCGCCCTCTATACAACTGGTTCCTCATCGAACTGGGGATTTACCGCCCTCAGCAAATCGAATTTGCCAGGTTGAATCTAAGCTACACAATCATGAGCAAACGAAAGCTCCTTCAACTTGTAGAGGAAAAACTTGTAGATGGCTGGGATGATCCCCGAATGCCGACAATTTCCGGATTGAGGCGACGGGGATATACGCCCGAGTCCATCCGGGATTTTTGTGACCGCATCGGCATTGCCAAGCGAGAGAGTACCGTAGATGTGGCGTTGCTTGAACACTGCCTTCGGGAAGACTTAAACAAACGAGCAAACCGCGTTATGGCAGTCCTTGACCCACTCAAGGTGGTCATCACTGATTTCCCCGAAAACAAGATCGAGATGATGGAAGGGGAAAATAACCCGGAAAATCCGGAAGCAGGTAGTCGAAAAATCCCCTTTACACGGGAAATCTACATTGAACGGACCGATTTCAGGGAAGATGCCCCGAAAAAGTATTTTCGTCTTGCCCCTGGAAAGGAAGTTCGCTTAAAACATGCGTATTACATAACGTGCAACGAGGTAATTCGGAATGATTCGGGGAACATTCTGGAAATTCACTGTTCTCACGACCCTCAAAGTCGTGGCGGTTGGACTGATGACGGGCGAAAAGTGAGGGGAACACTTCACTGGGTTTCAGCATCGGAAGGCATATCCGCTGAGGTTCGGCTGTTTGACAAACTGTTCTTGAAGGAGAACCCCGAAGACATATTGGAGGGAGAAACGTTCCTTTCAAATCTCAATCCCGACTCTGTAACCATCCTTTCTGATTGCATTCTGGAACCTTCCATGGCCACTGCTAAAAGTGGCCATTCTTTCCAGTTTCTAAGAACGGGGTATTTCTCTCTCGACGAAAAGCTGAGCAAACCGGGTGAGCCCGTGTTCAATCGCTCCGTCTCCCTGAAAGACTCATGGGCAAGGTTGGAGAAGAGACTCTCCGATTCCTGAATTGTTCCAGTTTGAGAATAACAGCTAATGTGGCCGCGGACTATTCCAGGCCTTTTATTGAATTGATATAAGCGATTGCCCTTTTTATGCGGGCAATACACTCATCCCGGCCAATCAGCACAATTATCTCAAAAATTCCCGGACTCGAAATACTTCCGGTTAAAGCAAGCCTCAGAGGGTGAATGTAAAACGCAGCCTTACCCCCTTCCCTCTCTGCTTTTGCACGGAGTTGTTCTTCCAGCTCAACTTCGTCAAATGGACTACAGTTTTCAATCAGATGGGCATTTTCCTCAAGAATTTCCCTTGCGTTGTCTCCTGAGAAATATTTTCGCACGCCCTTCTCTTCATAATTATCCGGCTGTCTAAAGAAGAACAGTCCTGCGTCGTACAATTCGGTAATGGTGCGCACTCGGGGCCGAAGCAAGTCCAGTATTTTGACAAGTCGATCAGAGTTTTCTACTGATATGCCTTGTTTTTCATAAACTTTTACAAATATATGCTCTAACGCTTCATCTGAAAGTTTTGAGATATATTGTCCGTTCAGCCACAGTGCTTTGGCAGAGTCAAAAACCGCCGCACTCCTGGAAATGCGTTCGGTGGAGAATTCCTCAATCATTTCATCTAGACCCATAATTTCCCGATCATCGCCGGGATTCCAGCCCAGCAGCGCAATAAAGTTGACCAGAGCTTCCGGCAAAAAGCCCTGTTCACGATACTCTTCTACCGAAGTTGCACCATGTCGTTTGCTCAGGCGTTTCTTGTCCGAACCCAGAATTAATGGAATGTGCGCATATATCGGTGGTTCAAAACCCATTGCACGGAAGAGAAAAATCTGTTTCGGTGTATTGGAAAGATGATCGTCTCCCCGGATTACATGGGTGATTCCCATGTCGTGGTCATCTACCACAACGGATAATTGATAAATTGGTGAGCCATCCGATCGCACAATGATAAAGTCCTCAAATTCAATTCCGTCAAAACTCACGTCTCCCCGAACAAGATCATGGAAATGAACATGCTCTGATGGAATTCTCAATCTCACTACGAAGGGACTACCCTCGATAAGATTCTGTTGAATTTGATCCTCAGTCAACGAGTCGCACTTTCTGTCATACTTCCAACCGGGATCTCCCCCTCGTCTTTCATCAATCTCTTCCCTCGTGCAAAAACAACGGTACGCCCTGCCACTCTCTATCAGTTTTTCTACTACTTTCTGGTATTGAGCCATCCTTCTCGACTGAAACACAACTTCCCCATCGGGCTTCAGTCCAAGCCAGGCCATACTGGCCAATATCTGCTCCGTGAATTCCGGTTTAGAGCGATTTTTATCAGTATCCTCTATTCTTAAACGAAAAACGCCATTTTGGTGCTTTGCAAACAAATAATTGAATAATGCCGTTCTGGCTCCTCCGATGTGAAGATATCCAGTCGGGCTTGGCGCAAATCTTACGACTACTTTTTCCACAACACTTCCCCTGGTCAGTTATTCAAACCTGGCCAACTCTCCCAAACGGGACCTCTCGTGAGCACAGGTCCCTTCCATTCTATATCTATTCCCTTATTCCGTAAACTATCACGGTTTTTCATGGTTGTCTTTCCTGTGGGATGTGTATAATAACCATGAACAGGAGGTTTACATGATTTATGGCGTTTCAACACACCTTTTTGCCAGAGAAACCCTCACCAGCCATCATTTGGACCGCATTGCCGCCGCCGGTTTTGATAATGTGGAGCTCTTTGCAAATTCTCATCAGATAGATTTTGACGACCCTGCCGCCCTTCGGGACATTTCGCGGGCAATTGATCGAAATCAACTATGTGTAAACTCGATTCACGCCCCGTTCTATGCGTCTCTTGAAGAGCTGCTGGAAGGAAATTTACTGGATATCAGTTCCACGAATGAACATCTCCGGGCATTATCTGTTTCTGAAATCACCAGAAGCCTGGTTTTAGCATCATATATGGAAGTGGACTACTACATTGTCCATTTTCCCGGCATAAAA
>PFTO01000191.1:12194-12488 GCA_002789615.1 Acidobacteria bacterium CG_4_9_14_3_um_filter_49_7
GAATGATTACGTTACTAAGAGACATAAAATGAAAAGCCGTGCCGTACCTGATTGCTACCGAGACGAAGGACATTTAAATCGGTCAATTTCGACAAGCTTGCACCAGGTATTGTAGAGCTGAATGTGTTGTTCTCCCCCGATAAAGTCGTTAGAGCTGTCAACAAGCCCAGCTCAGAGGGCAGTAATCCTTCCAGCGCATTTTCATCTAACGTCATCTTTTGAAGGTTGGTCAAACGACCTACTTCCGTGGGCAGCCACTGCGTCAAGTTGTTATTGGAAAAATCCAACTGAACA
>PFTO01000017.1 GCA_002789615.1 Acidobacteria bacterium CG_4_9_14_3_um_filter_49_7
CTGGGAAAACGCATTTGTATCAATAGACCGCCACTTCGGGAAGCTTCCGCGCGAATATCGCCGTCCATGGCTTCCACGATGGTTTTGCAGATTGCAAGGCCCAGGCCCGAACCATTTTGAATGTCCTGGCGACGTGATTCATCCCCCTTGAAAAAGGGATCAAAAATGCGGGCAATCAAATCCTCGCCTACCCCATTTCCGGAATCTGAGAAATCGACCACCCCTTCACTTTCGTCCTGGTAACAGGAAATGACCACACCTCTTGTTGTGTCGGAATACTTTCCGGAATTGTCCAGCAGATTTTCCAAAACGCGGCTCAATTGTTCCTGATTGCCTCTCATTGAAAACGGTGCGCGGATATCGAGTTGAACCGGAAACCCCGGCTCATGGCTTGTCAGAAATTCACTCAGAAATAATTCCATTTGCACTCGTTCACGTCTGAAGTTCTTGCGTCGTTGCACATCCAGCACCTGGTTCACCAGACCCTGAAGCTCGGACAAGTCTTTCAGAATCCGATCCCGGATGGGAGAAGCTGGCAGCATTTCGACCGCCACGCGCATCCGGGTTATGGGAGACTTCAGGTCATGACTCACGTCTCTGAGCAATCGTTCCTTATCCGACACTGTCTGACGTACCTGCTCTTTCATCTCCCTGAACGCATCAAATAGACGTCTCAGGTCTCCGGAACCATGTATCGGTTCACCTGTATACATGCCCTCCGGAAATGCGCGAATCGCAGTTTCCAGTTCGCTCAGGGGATCAGCCAGCCAACGCTTCACCAGGAAAAAGAGAAATGCCAATATCACGACTACGCTGAAAGTAACCAGAAAGGCCATTCGTCTCACCCGACTGTCATCTCCGTATTTCACCAGGACAAAGCGATTCGGGCCCCGGCTTACTTCTATTCCAACTGGCGCCTTTCCTTCCTTCAGTATGAACATTTCCGACGGTCCAGGCTGATTCGGCCTGCGAAGATGCCGCCCTGGCCATGGCTCCCGTTTGAGCAGCAGGTACGTTTCTGACAGGAAGTACTTAGGGTCAGACGATATCGTGCTACCCGCCTTCTGCACAAGAATATGCAACTTGTACTCGGAAGCCAGCCGATGGACTGTTTCAGGGCTTGAATCGGTTGCAATTTCCCGAAGGAGAAACTGGATAAACCGCCCTTGCGCCGGATTCAGGGTGCTCTGACGGTGTTCCTGAAATCTCACAAAAAAGAGAGTTAACAACAATAATGTGATAATGGCAGCTGAAACCGCCACCACCAGCACCAGCTTTAAGGGTATTTTCCTCATGTCAATCAATGAACATGTAACCGGCTCCGCGAACCGTCTTTATGAATCGGGGACTGCCCGGGTTATCCCCCAGTTTCGCTCTAACCCGGCTGATTGCCACGTCTATGGATCGATCATACACTTCCCACTCGTATCCTTTCAGGGACTCCATAATAAAATCCCGGCTGAGTATTCGACCTTTCTTGGTAACCAGCAGTTCCAGCATGTCATACTCCATCGTGGTAAGGTCCAGCAATTCATTGTTTCTTTTTGCCTCTTTTCGCGCAGGAATTAATTCCAGGCCCGAGTTCGTTGTAATTTCTTCGCGACCGTTTTCTTCATCTGACCCGCTGCGTTTCAGAATACTTCGAATACGCGCTACCAGCTCTCTGGGCTCAAAAGGCTTGGCCAGGTAGTCGTCGGCCCCGAGTTCCAGGCCCAGCACCCTGTCCATGACTTCTCCCCTTGCCGTCAGCATGATTACCGGTATGTTCGATTTTTTACGGATTTCTTTCAGTACAGCGAAGCCATCCATTTCAGGCATCATCACATCCAGTACAACCAGATCATATTCACCGGATTCCAGGCTCAAGAGTCCTTTTCGGGGACGGGTGGCCGTATTTACATCAAACCCGAAATCTGACAGATAGTTTTTAAGAAGTTCATTCAGGTTCACATCGTCATCAATGATCATCAAGCGGGATTTGATCTTTTCCCTCATGTTGCATTCCCCCGGCCATCCGTTCTTTTCACCAGTATATCATCCGACTCTGTTGTTTCTCTCATATTTCAGGTACGTAACAGTTTGTAACACACCCGCCTTCACCCTCTCAGCGTTGCCCTCAGCCTCATGGGGTGAATAAACAGGTCCAGTGCATCTTCAATTCCCGTCGCGATGATATCAGATGCTCCCAGCGTTGCCGACGATACCCCCTCCCGCAGTACAACCGCAACTCCCACACGGGCTTTGGCCAGCATTTGTCGGTCATTTCTCCCGTTTCCAATGGCCGCTGTCTGCTTTGGTCCCAGATCCTCGACAAATTTCTCTTTGGCCCTTGCCTGATCATCGGCACTTTTCAAGACCACAATCTCCACCGGTAATTGATGGAGCTCTCTCTTTACCGTTTTGAAGGTGTCGGCAGTCACCACATAGAGTGATAGCTTTGTTGCCAGTATCTGCAGCCGATCTGCCACACCGGGCTGCAACTCTCCATCCACCGCGAGGGTGCCATTGTAGTCCATTACAAGGAATTTTAGATTAAGTTTTCCGAAATCCGGAATATCTGTTTCTATCATTGTTTCGCCTTCCCGGGCAATATGGTCATGTGACGGTCCCCAAGGAACCAGACAAATGGAACTGCGAGAATAGACAAAGTAAACGCAATGCGAAAAGTCGTTTCCATGCCGAAATGATCCGCCCCCCAGCCTAAGAGCAATGCGGTGACCGCTCCACCCAGAAAGTTCAAAGTCATATAAATACTGTTCAGGAATGCAGGCCGGTCTGATTTTACATCCTGAACCAATGCCAGTACTACCGGCCCGGCAGAAATGAGGAAGAATCCCAAAAGCAGCAGAACAACAACGGACAGCCACCCTCGGCTTAATAAAAATGACCAGCCCAGAATCGGAGAAATGAAAGAGACAATGAGCAACATCTTCCGCCTTCCAAGCCGGTCAGACAGGCCGCCGCCCCAGAATGTTCCGATGGCTCCAGTCAACTCCAATGCTGACAGCGAAATACCGGCAAACCACAGATTCTCCCCCCTGGAGGCAAGATAGGTTGGTAGAAAAACCATCAACGCGGATCGTATCAAAGCACGGGAAATTGTGAAACCGGTAAGAATGGAGAGAAACGGCAGAAACCCTTTCAAAGTTCTCCGCACACCAGTTCGAACACCCTGCCCGGCTCTCTCCCTGTGGAATGTCATTTTTCTAAACCGGAGAAAAAGGAACCCGGATGCCAGTAAGCCGAAGGGAATCAATTTCCAGGTCCCCTCCAACCCCCACAGAGACACAGCTCCAAGTATTACCAGCGGCCCAATGGCCCGGGCGGCCTCTCCTCCCACCATGTAAAAACTCATTCCCCTGCCCATTCTGTCGCCGGACATCGCTTTGATTATTACCGGACTGGGCACATGAAAACACATCGCTCCGATTCCCATTGACAGGAGTAACAGTACAAGAACACCGTAGTTGGGAGCCATGCCAAGAAGAGACATGGAAACAGCGGTGATGGCCGGAGCAATAATCAGGAGATATCGCACCCGGATACGGTCAGCGAGGATCCCCATCAATGGATTCAACAGGGATGGTGCCCGCTGTACCACCGTCAAAAAACCCGCAAGGGTATAACTGATCCGGAGTTTTTCAATCAACAGAGGAAGAATGGGCGCAAGAAAAGAAGAGTAAATATCGTGAACCAGATGAGCACTGGAAATCAACAGCACATTTCCCGTCTGAAAATCTGATCTGCCTCTTTCTTTTGTTTTCAGCTCAACACTCATTGCGTTTCCTCCATCATTGCAGATAGTACCATTCTATTGACCGTATTCCTATCTGACTTTTAGATGGATTGTCAATAAGTCAAGTGGATACCCCCTTTCGTATAAATAGGCGATTGGAGTTGAGTGTCACCGATAAAATGCTTGTCAAGACAGCGTAGATTCCTTACAATCAACACAGGCATAGAATTAATGGGAGGAGGGTTCGTAACATGCGTACAGAAATTAGAAACCAGGACAACACAACAATTCTCGGACTTCATGGAAAAATCACCATCGGAGAAGGAGATGTCCTCCTTCGAAAGAACATTAAGCAACAAATTGAAAGCGGTAGAAAAAATCTGATCCTGGACATGAAAGATGTCAAGTACATGGATTCTTCCGGCGTGGGAGAGCTCGTCAGCTCTTTTACAACCGTGAAAAATGCCGGTGGCAAACTGAAACTGGCCAATCTCAACAACCGGGTTCACGATCTGCTGCAACTGACTGCCCTTATCACCGTATTTGAAGTCTTTGACAGTGTCGAAGATGCCGCAAACAGTTTCTAAGCCAAATTTCAGCAGTTTATTGGCGGCCGCAAAGGCCGCCTTTTCTATTAATGAGCTCCATTCCGCTGGATTATCCCTGCCCTCTCTGCGATAATAACAGCAGATCACTCATGTGAGGAAATAATGAGGGAAGCCCTGTTTTACCGGAAACAATCGGAAAATAATGTGCAATGCCAGCTCTGCCCCCACAATTGCACAATTGCGGATGGAGAAAATGGGATCTGTGGGGTGCGGCAGAATCTCGGCGGAATTCTCTTTTCTCTCAACGGGGATCGCCTGATTGCCGCCCATGTGGATCCGATGGAGAAAAAGCCCCTCTACCACTTCTTCCCCGGGACCGAAACCTTCTCTATCGCCGCCGCCGGATGTAACTTTCACTGCAAAAACTGCCAGAACCACACCATTTCGCAAACGACCCCAGGCCTGTTGGACTCGGGTGAAACCACCAGTCCGCAAATCATTGTCACAATGGCGAAGCGCAGAGGAGTCAGCCATATCACCTTTACCTACACGGAACCCACCGTTTTTTACGAATTGATGCTGGAAACCGCCGAACTGGCAAAAGAGGCAGGTCTGTACTGCTCAGTCGTGTCCAACGGATTCATAAACCCGGAACCTCTGGCCAGACTGATACCGGTGATTTCCGCCGCAAATATCGATCTGAAGTTTGCATCCAACAAACTCTACCGCTCGGTCGCCGGAGGGTGGCCTGAACCGGTAGTAGAAACCATTAAAACGTTGTTCGACCATGGCATCGTGACCGAAGTCACTACCCTGATCATTCCAGGCCTAAACGATGATGAAGGGGAATTCGGGAAACTAACCCAGTTTCTATTGGACATTTCACCTGAGATCCCGTGGCATCTCAGCGCTTTCTACCCTACCTACAAAATGACAGACCGCAACCCGACGCCACCGGATACACTGGTAATTTTGCGGCAAACCGCTCTGGATAAAGGCATGAAGTACGTGTACACCGGGAATATTTCCGATGCTCAGGGAAGCACCACCTTCTGCCCCACATGCAGTAAGGATCTGATCCAGCGACATCGCTTATCCTTTCATTCAAGCCGTCTTGAAAACGGCAACTGCCCCCACTGCACCACAAAAATCTATGGGCAATTTTGAAGAAAGTGACAGATGGAGACTTCACTGTAAAGTGCGCAAAGACCTCACGCCCGACGCGTACTCACATGGCAAGGAAATTGTCGAAAACTTGCTTACAATGTGCCAGTTCACCGGATTGAGGTAATGTGCCAATGAACCATTCTTCTGCCACCGGGTCACTCTTCCTCACCTGCTGAAAAATGAATTCAGCTTCTTTCTGTCCGTATTCCGGATGAAATTGAATGCCCCACACCGGGTAGTCCCGGTATTGGAAAGCATGGATTCCACACCGTTTCGTTTCTGCCAGTACGGTAAAATCTGATGGAAGGCTGATAACCTCGTCGTAGTGGGAAACCATGGCAGTCAATCGCTTCATTCCTTCAAATAGAGCGCAGGGAGCCAGCGTAACCTCTGCCCATCCAAATTCGGGTGGTCGTGCCGGACGGACGCACTCGACCCCGGCCAGTACCCGTGCCAGAAACTGGTGCCCGTAGCAGATGCCAAGCACCGGTTTCTTTGTTTCCACCCATTTTCTGACCAGCTCTTCCAGGGATGAAGTCCATGGATAGTCATCCAGAGCAGAGGTTTCGGAACCGGAAATAATCAGATGGGAAAAGGGAGTCAGTTCAAATGCGGGTTCCAGGTCGGTCATTCTCACCGGATGAATGTCAGCTTGCCCCGGCAAACGGGAAATGGCCCGGTTGAAATCCCTTGCATAGTCATCCCGCTTAAAGCAATTGAGTACCAGTACATCTTTCATCCTTCTCGCTCCCGGGGGACATTTTCCTTCTGATCCAGTATAATAGATTATCATTGATAAATCAGGGAGGAATAAACATGGATGATCTGAGAAAAACAATTGAAGACATACTGAAGCCCACTCAATTGATGTCGCTGGCAACCCTGACAGAGGATGGGAAACCGTGGGTACGTTATGTAATGGGACAGGCCCAAAAACGGCGTATCGATACAGATTGCCACCTTCCGCAGCTCCAGAAAAGTGAGGCAAATTCAACAGAACTCTGAGGTTCATATCAATTGTGGAGTAACAGAACCGGAAAAAGCCAACGGTTACTTGCAGATAGCCGGAACCGCCAGCGTCAGCGATGCAGATGAAGACAGGAAGAAGCTGTGGCACGACGGCTTGGAAGTCTACTTCCAGGGGCCTGATGACCCACAGTATTGCGTAGTTATCGTTGAGCCCTACCGCATTGAGTATATGGCGCCGGGTGCCATGAAGCCGGAGATATGGACAAAGTAGGAGACATTTTATGAGTGATTCCGCACCCGGGAGTCCGAGGTTGCGGTCCAGGAGCTAAAGGGGAGAGATTACTTTCCCCTTTTTCTTTCCACACAAGTCATAAATTACAGGTTACAAGTCACTTCTTGTATATCTTCTGGTAGTTTTTCGCTGTTTCAGTCCAGGAGAATCTTTGCTCCATGCCGTTACGGGCAAGTCGCTGGAACGCATCCCGGTCCTCCCGATAGAGTGTCACCGCGTCCTTGAGGGTTTCATACAGAGTGTAAGGGGAGTAATATTCGAAACCAAAACCCGTCGCCTGTTCCATCCCCCGGTCAGTGGTTATAACAGTGTCCCTAAGCCCTCCCACCAGTCGAACCAGTGGCACATTGCCATATTTCATGGCATAGAGCTGGCTTAAGCCACAGGGCTCATAGCGGGATGGCATCAGGTAGATATCTCCCGCCGCGTGAATCCGGTGAGCAACGGTTTCATCATATCCGATGTAACTGACAACCCGGCCTTTGTACCGGTGTTCAGCACCCCGAAAAAAATCTTCAAGGTCACTTTTCCCTGTACCGAGAAGCACAAACTGAATCCCCATATCCATAATCATGTCAAACACCGGCAGAATCAGGTCAATCCCCTTTTGCTCCGTAAGCCGGCTGATAATGGTAATTAGCGGGGTGTCCGGTTCCTTCTCCAGGCCCATTTCCCGTTGCAGTTCCATTTTATTGGCAAGCTTTCGCCCAAATTGTTTCCCGGAATAGCGACTTTCGATGAGTTTGTCAAACCATGGATTCCAAATCTTATAATCCACACCATTGAGGATTCCCGTTAGATGATCAGCTCTGGAACGAAGAATCCCGTCCAGTCCAAATCCGGTTTCAGGAGTCTGAATTTCCCGTGCGTAAGCCGGGCTGACAGTCGTAATTTCATCCGCGAACACAATACCGGATTTCAGAAAATTGATGTGATCATAAAATTCAATTCCATCCGCGGTGAAATACTCCCATCCCATGTTCAGTAGATGCATATCGTGGTGCCAGAACAGACCCTGATACCCAAGGTTGTGAATTGTCAGCAGGGACTTCACACCGGTGAATTTTCCCAACTTCTGATAATATTCCTTCAGATAAAACAGAGCAATGGCTGTGTGCCAGTCATTCATGTGAAAAACATCCGCGTCAGGTAATTTTTCTGCCAACTCCAGAATGGCCCTGGAAAAAAACAGGAAGCGTTCCGCATTGTCTGTATAGCCCTTGTCCCCAGTTCCAAAAAGGTAATCACGGTCAAAATAATGTTCGTTTTCAATTAGATAAATAGTTAGATTTTCCGACATCTTGATTTCGGATACAGAACCGGCCACGTTTTCCTTGCCGATTGGGATAGTAAATTGGATCCCTGTGTCCTTTACATTGAGCCGATTCCGTTCAATGGCACTGTAACCCGGCAGTACAACACTGACTCTGTGGCCACAACTTGCCAGTTTTTTAGTAAAGCTTCCGGCGAAGTCTGCCATTCCTCCCACTTTAACAAGGGGATAATATTCTGAAACTCCAAAAACAATATGCATGACGTTATTCACTTTCTCCTCTGAGCGCGGCCGCAGCCTGTTCCGGTGCCACTGGGTTGGTATAAATCTGACCGCCCATTACCTGTCCGGTGTAACAGATGAGAATCGGATAAATTTCCAGATGCCAGTGGAAATAAGGGAGATTCTCTTCCTGCAGCGGCCCATTGTGCATCACCATTGCAAAGGGGACATTTCCAAGTACGCGATGGAGCTTCTGAAAAGTCTCCGTATAGATTTCCGCCAGATAATACAGATGATTTTTTGAGGAAGTTTCAAAATGGCTCAGATGTTCCGCAGGCACAATCCATGTCTCAAAGGGATATCGGGAAGCATAGGGACAAAATGAAATAAAATAATCGTTGGCAGCTACCATTCGAAGCCCCGCTTTCATCTCCTGTTTTTCCATGTCGCAGAAAACGCAGCGCTCCTTCAGGTCGAAATATTCTTCGCCTCCAACCAACTCCGCTTCTATCGCGGCAGGAATAAACGGCGTCCCAATCATCCGGGAATGGGGATGAACCACTGTGTCACCCGCTTCCTGGCCGAAATTCTTGAACCAGAAGAGATAATTGAGTCGGGTATCCTTTCGTAAATCCAAAATCCGGTCGTGGATGGCCCAGAAGATCTGCTCCACCCGGTTCGGTTGAATGAGGTGGGGCAAATCATTGTGATAAGGAGATTCAATCATGATTTCATCCGCCCCAACACCGCTCATCCAGTCGTATATGCCGTCTGCTTCCTTCTCCGTCTGCTTTTCCACCCGCAAAACTGGAATCCGGTTTGGGAAAACGCGAATGTCCCAGTCAATTGTTTCCTTGGGAATAAAATTGTAGCGAAGCAGGTCCGGCCCACTGTTGCCCTCCCGACCGGGACAAAATGGGCAATTTGGGTCATGGGCCGGTAAATTATCCGGCACATCAGCTGAATGGAGGCCACGGTCGTCCATTGGATAATCCGGGTCAATAATCACCCATTGGTTCAGTACCGGATCTTTGCGAAACTCAGACATCTTCACACCACCAGCTCAGATCCAGATTCTGGAAACAGTCGTTGTCCCGGTTACACTGGTTCACAAAACCCCGATCGTCTGCCGTCAGGCTTTCACCCGCTGCCAGAACATTGGCCATTCCAAGGAAACGCGCCACTTCGCCCACATGCTGGCGAAACCGTTTTTCCACATAATCCAAAGCCGATCCCTTGTGAATGAGAAACTGCCAGTCCGATGCCTCCGCTATGAGCAGGGACTTTGCCGCCTCGGTCAACACCGACCTCAATTCATCATCCTGCTGCCACTTTTCCTGTTTTTCCTGCACAAACAAAACAAATTTCCGCTCCACCGGGTAAAGTTCCAGAAACGTCCATTTTGTTTTCCCGTTGAGCCACACCGAATGGTCCGCGTTTTCTCCCCAGGATCCTTCCGGCAGGTCAATAACCTCAGCCGTTTCAGATACCCGGGCCATTTCCCCGCAGGTCACAGGGACAACTCCATCGGTTGTTTCCAGAAGCCGCAGCACCTGGTAAAGCCACTCAGGCCCTTCAAACCACCAGTGGCCAAATAATTCCGCGTCAAAAGGCGCCACCAGCACGCCGGGGCCGCCATTCTTCGCCTTGAACTCCGCCATCAGCCGATTCGCAAGATGGGCGAAGTGTTCCGCATTTTCCTTAATTCTTGATTCGGCAATTTCCGGGTCATAAGGTTTTTTGCCCCCAAGATCCACATCCGTCCCGGTAATGCGCCAGAATTTAATGCCGCTGGTGTCTTTCATCTTATGAAATTCAAGATAGTAGGGATCGCCGGGGTAACCGTGGTGACGACTCCAGACCTGATAACCCGTAACATGATCCCGCACAAAAAGCTGAAGACCGCTTGAAAGACGGTAAGGCAGATACGGCGTCCGCGAGAACTTCACTTTGGAAAAATCCAGCTCCTGGTCTGAATAAACACCCAGGAGGTTGGCATTTCCAAGGAGCGGGCTATCAATCACCGTGTATTCCAGCCCTTCTTCCACCAGGATTTCATCCACGCCTTTGCGTACAAAAGTTTCCAGGGGTACCACGGGATTGGTCCATTTTCCGGCAGGCCGATACGCACATTCCGGCATCCAGATTCCCTTTGGTTTGCGCCCGAATGCCCTTTCATATACGTCAATTCCCGCCTTCACCTGGCCCCGTACACATGCATCCCGGGACAAAAGCGGAAGATACCCATGGGTGGCGGCGGAAGTCAGAATCTCCACCAGTCCTTCATCCTGAAGTTGCCGAAACGCATCAATAATGTCACCGTGGCATACATCCGTAAACACTTGAGCCGTATCCAGATAGAAATTACGCCACCTTCCCGCCAGAGCCGCCATACGGGTGTCCCCCGATTCTTCCAGGAGATCCACGTCTTTTGTCGCCAGTTTCAACTTATAATCCAGAAATTCCCCGAAGCGTTCCCTGAACCCTTCGGATTTCAACTGCTCCACCAGCACGGGAGTCATCCCAATGCTGATAGCAGGGGTTCGACGTTCGCCTTGGAAACGTCGCAGCATTTTCAAAAGGGGAATATAAGTTTCCGCCGCCGCCTCAAATAGCCAGTGTTCCCCGTGTGGCCAGGCGCCATGATTCATCACGTACGGAATATGCGAATGCAGCACAAACAGAAATCGGCCTGTCACTTCTTCCATCTTTCCCACCCTCATTTGTAATTCGTTTGCAGTTAAACTTAAGGCCTCTGCGCAGTCAGCGTAACCGACGGTTCCATTGGATACAACCGGACCACCGCACAAAGGCCTTGACTCACTCACAATATAGATTTCCCCACCCCGTATGTCAATCCAAATATAGGAGAAAAGACAAGTAGAGACAAGGTTGAGGTTAAGTCTGAGCTCGGAAAAGGGGAAAGCAGGGACTGATAACATCTGAAATACACTGTGCGCCCCCCGTGCCTGAGGGGACAGTGCGAGTGAATGTGCGTGTGGGAGAATGAGATAACTGTTTGTCAAGTTCGGGACATGGTCCCATCTTTTCTCATCTTTTCTCCCAATAGCCCCACTGTCTTTGGTTTATTTTACTTTCTGCCTTGGGACATGGTCTGCTTGCCACTCTGCCACAGGACTTATTCTACTTCCTCAATTACCAAATTTTCGGAATCTTTAAAGATGGCGAAGGTTCTCAAAGAGTGCTTAGCCCTCTTGAAATGAACCGGTCTTCCCACTTGAGCTTTGAATTTCTTGCTATTGTTATATTCTTTGATTGTCTTGCCATTCAAATCAAAATCGGTTGTTTTCCCGTTCTTAGTTTCAACCAAGACTACTTCTCCAGTGCTGGCAGTCATATCTGGCGAAAGGCTGATTTTGGTTTTTCTGAATCGATTTCGAATCTCGTTAATGCTGAACTGTGTTATAATTTTCCCTTCACGCCCATCAATGAGAATGAATCGGTTATTGGATTCTCCCAGAACTCGATCTTTATTTAGAGGAATCAGATAAAATACAGGCGTTGAGAATTGGTCAACGTTGATGGACCAGATTCGCAGAAATTCAGGTAACGAAAAGCAAATAATTGATCCATTCTCCAAAGCAGCAAACAAAGTGTTGGTTTCATCATTCACCACCAAACTCATAAATCTCAGAGACCCGGTGGGGCTTTTCAACATAAGGTTTTGTTGAAAATTGTTAAAGCCCAGAATCCCAAGTTTGTCAATGGTAGCTGTGCCATCGGTGTCGGTAATGACCAGAAACTTTCCATTTGGATAAGAAGTCAGATAGTAACGGTCACATTGCCTGTTGGAAATATCCTCATCATAGGAGATCAGTTTTCTGCCTTTTTCGATCACAAATATCCGACTCTCAAAAATCCCCTTCTCGTTCGTTTTGAATTCGTTTAGAAAAAGCCGGGAGCCGTCTGCGGATACATTCACAAATTCATACTGTCCATCCCATACCCGTCTCTCAATCAACTGGTCATTCCGATAGGTCAACATCTTTAAGTGTTTGCCTTCCTGCATCGGAATAAATGTCATGACGGTCCCATCCGATAGTTGTCGAAACTGGATTCTATTGACATCCACACGTTCATCTTGCATAGGAATCTGAAATTTTACTGCCCCTGCTTTTCCCTGTTTGGGAAGCCCCGTGTGTGCTT
>PFTO01000202.1 GCA_002789615.1 Acidobacteria bacterium CG_4_9_14_3_um_filter_49_7
CGCACATGTCGCTGGGGATGAAGACTCCCCATGAGGTTCATCATGGGAGTGGGGTATGGGGAGATAAATGTGTCAACTTTTAATCAGGACTTGACAGGAATGGCTAACTCCCTGATTTTTTCTCACCCCAACTCAACGGAGTAGAAGGCAAGGTTTGCACACAACGCTCTTTACTTTTGCAGCCCCTGTTCTATAATGGAATCATGATCAAGAAGAGCGCCTTCACTGTTTTGTACATCACAGTTCTGTTGTTCAGCCTCATTGGTTTTACCGGTGAAACAGCGCCGATTGCTGTAATCCACGTAAGGGATACAATTCAGCCGATATCCGCCCAGTTCATTCTGGATGGTCTGGAAGATGCCAACCGCAACCCGGATGTCCGTCTGATTATCATCATGCTGGATTCGCCTGGAGGTCTGTTGACGTCAACCCGGGACATAACAAGTGCGATTCTTTCATCCGGAAAACCAGTGGCCGTTTATGTTCACCCCGCAGGAGGACGAGCCGCGTCCGCCGGTTTTTTCATTCTGCTGTCCGCGGATTTTGCCGCAATGACACCGGGAACCAATGCCGGGGCTGCCCATCCCGTTTCCGCCATTCCGTTTCTTAACGGGCCACCGAAAAAGGGAGGAGACAGCGTACTGGAGGGTAAGATCGTGGAAGACACTGCCGCGTTTATCCGGGCAATTGCCGAAAAACGCAACCGGGCAGTTGAGCCGGCGGAACTGGCTGTTCGAAAGAGTATCGCGTACTCCGCAAAAGAATGTAAGGACAAGAATCTCGTTGATTTTCTGGCAAACTCAACTGAAGACCTGATTCACCAGATTGCCACAACCCACCCTGAACTGAATTTACCCCCCACAGGCAAAGTAAAGACGACAGACTATCGCTATTCCATCAGGGAAAAGTTGTTAAGCAAATTGGCTTCCCCTGAACTGATATTCCTGCTTCTCCTTGCCGGTGCGATCGGCCTTTTCATTGAAATGAAGACACCCGGTGCCGTTTTCCCCGGCTTGTTTGGAGCTATTTGTCTGATTCTGTTTTTCTTTTCTACCCGGATTATCCCGGTAAATTTTGCCGGTGTTCTGTTTATTATAATGGCAATTGTTCTATTTGTAATGGAAGTCAAAGTGGTCAGCTATGGATTCCTGACAATTGGCGGCATCGTGTCTATGATTATCGGTTCAGCAATGCTATTCAAGCATGACCTTCCCGGAATGGGAATCCCTATGGGAACCGTGTTCGCAATGTCCCTGTTCGTGGCAGTCCTGGTTATTCTGCTGGTTCGCCTTGTTGTTAAAGCCCATTTGAACCAACCCCTTACTGGAGAAGAGAGCCTGGTTGGCATGATCGGTTTTGCTACACAAGCTTTCGAAAAAAAAGGCAAGGTTTTTGTAAACGGAGAATACTGGAATGCCGTCACCACTGAGCCGGTGGTGAAGCAGCAGAAAATAGAAGTTACGAAAGTCGAGAATATGCTTTTGCATGTCAAACCAAAGGAGGAGTAAATGCAACCCACTTTTATCATTATTATCTTTTTGGCAATGTACCTTGTCAGCTGCATCAAAATTCTTGCAGAATATGAACGGGGTGTCATTTTCCGCCTCGGCCGCGTTCTTCCCCAACCCAAGGGGCCCGGGATCATTTTTGTATTTAAGCCTATTGACCGAATGGTCCGGATCAGTACCCGGATTGTTGTGTTGGACGTTCCATCCCAGGACACCATTACCCGGGATAATGTTTCGTTGAAAGTCAACGCCGTGGTCTATTTTCGTGTAATGCATCCCATCAAGGCCGTCATTGAAGTGGAGAATTATCTGATGGCCACATCCCAGCTTGCCCAGACAACATTGCGGAGTGTTGTGGGACAGGTAGAACTGGATGAGCTTCTGTCGGACCGGGAAAAGCTGAACACACACCTTCAGGACATCCTGGACAAACACACGGACCCATGGGGGATCAAGGTTTCTGCCGTAGAGGTCAAGTATGTGGACTTGCCGGAAAACATGCAGCGGGCGATGGCCAAGCAGGCGGAAGCAGAACGGGAAAAACGTGCAAAAGTGATTCATGCTGAAGGCGAATTTCAGGCTTCCAAGCAGCTCGCGGCAGCTTCAAAGGTGATGGAGGTATCCGGTATTGCCCTTCAGTTGCGATATCTCCAGACGCTGACAGAGATTGCCACGGAAAAAAATTCCACGATTGTGTTCCCGCTTCCCCTTGAGATGCTGGATTTCTTTATGGAAGAACGGGCCAAGAAATAAGGTAGTCTGACATTCCATAGCAATTGAACAGCGGGGCGACATAAAACGCCCCGTTTTATCAAACCGGAGTGCAAAATGGAAACAAAAGGAGAGTTCACGGGTCTTGATGTCCCAATCCTGATTCGAACTGCAGGGGAAAACCGCATGGACTGCGTTCTGGCTTTCAAGACCGGAAGCAGAACCGTTCGCCTGTTTTTTGAAAAGGGCAAAATTTCTTTCATTTCCTCAAACAATCAGGATGAACGTTTCGGTGAATATTTGCTCTACAAGGGCACCATCTCGCTGGAACAATACCAGTCCACATCCCAAATGATTTCTCATGAAAAGAAAAAAATGGGGGACCTGCTGGTGGAACAGGGAGTACTTACCTATGAAGAATCTGTAACCTCGCTGACCCACTACATCCTTGAATTGGGCACATCCCTGTTTCGGGAAGGTCGGGGTTTTTACGCCTTCCTGAAACCAGGTGATCCGGGCAACCTTCCCATGGAACTCTTCATTGACCACCGCAAGCTGATTTATGAAGGCATCCGGCGCTACAATTTTCTGAGCCTCGTTGTCAACATGATTCCCGACACCGACAGTCTCGTGGATTTCAAAGACAGCTCGGAACAGATTCTCCGATATCTGGACACCGATGTTGAAGAGCAATCGATCATGGAGTGGATCAACGGGCGAAATACAGTGGGTTCCATCTGCAGCTACAGCTCCCTCACAGAATTTGAAACACTAAAGGTTCTGGCAGGCCTGGGGTACTGTGGATTCATCCAGTTTCACAAACAGGCTTCTTCTCACGTCACTGAAGGGGATATGGAATATCAGATCGAAGATATGGTTCGAACATACAACATTGGTTTTGAATTCATCTACCGCTTCTTGAATGAAAAAGGAGATAATGTTTTCGAGTCAGTCCATGACCGGGCATTTGATATCCTCAGGGAAGAATATGATGAGAAAACGAATGACCTGGAACTGTATAATTATGGTTTTCTGGACGTGGATGCTTTCCTTAAGAACGTCTTTCACATCCCTGCGGATCAACGCCTTCATTTTGCCGAAAACCTGTTGAAAGCAATTCGAAAAGCTCTTATAGTGGAAACCGGAAAGGTGCTGGGAAAACCGGCCCTTCAGGAAATGAAAGAGGGATTGGCAAAACATGAAGCAACGGATTGAAACACCTGTTTTTACATGGTTTCTGGTGGCTGCTGTTCTGTTTTCCGCTCTAACGTTCCTCCTTGGCATCTGGGTTTGTTCCAACGCTCCCCGGTCCGGATATGAATCCGAGGAAGAGGTCCCCACCGTCGTCGAGCATCCGGAAGATTTGGACATGGACAACACTTTGACGGAAAAGCCGAACCCTCAGAACCAGACATCAACTCCAAATGAGGAATCGGGTACAACCCAGCCCTCCACACAGAAAGTGCAGGAGAGAACTTTTGAACCCGTAAAAATGGCAAAGAAAACGCCCAGGAAAGCTTCCTCCGGAAAACTTGCGCAACAATCCATGCAGAAAAAATCAAGTACTGCAACTACTTCAACTGTCCAGTCTGAAAAAATTTACTACATTCAGCTCACCGCCACAGTCAACCGAAAAATGGCTGAAAAGATGAAACGGACATATGCCGGGAAGGGATACAACATGTACCTCATCACGGGCAAGAAACATGGGAATACCCTGTACAAGGTTCGAATTGGTGTATTCAAGGACTGGAAAAAAGCCAAAGCAATTGCAGAAAAAATCCGCAGAGAGGACAAACTAAAACCATGGATCATAGCGATGTAACCCGTCTGCCGGAGTGGATCCGGAAGGAACGGATAAATCTACAGGAACTACACGACATGAAGGTTACGCTCAGGCGACAGGGACTCCACACTGTGTGTGAGTCCGCCATGTGCCCCAACCGGGGGGAATGTTTCAAGAAAGGGACGGCAACATTCCTTCTCCTCGGAGATGTTTGCACGAGAAATTGCGGCTTCTGTAATGTGCTTTCCGGCAGGCCGGAAACCCTGGATGTCGGAGAACCCGGACGGATAGCGAATACAGTCCATGAAATGGGCATCAGGTACGTAGTTCTGACAATGGTGAATCGGGACGATCTTTCAGATGGTGGCGCCGAAATTGTTGCGGAAACGGCCAGAAAAATCAAAGAAGTTTCTCCCGGGGCTAAAGTGGAGGCTCTGGTTGGGGATTTTCAGGGAAACAGGGACGCCCTTCGGATCATTCTTGATTGCCCCATTGACGTTTTCAACCATAATATTGAAATGGTGGAACGTCTCTTTCCCCGAATTCGACCAAAAGCCAACTATCGCCAGTCACTGGCCATCCTGAAACTGGCAGCCACGGAAACCACGACTCCCACTAAGTCCGGGTTTATGGTGGGGCTGGGAGAAACGGATGAAGAAATACAAGTCCTCATGTCTGACCTTCGGGAAGCCGGGGTGACAATTCTTACAATCGGCCAGTACCTTCGCCCGTCTGTTCGAAACATAAAGGTTGCGAAGTACTACACGCCGGAAGAATTTGACAACCTGGCAGAACGGGGGGAAAAGATGGGATTCAGTTACGTGTTTGCCGGGCCCTTTGTCCGAAGCTCCTACATGGCGGAGGAAGTTTTCGGAGCCGTTGCCCATGGCTGACGAAAAAGCCTTGTCAGTGGGAAAAGTGCTGAAAGCCTTTCTCATGCTGGCGTTGTCAGCGCCAATATTTTCTCGATTTTTCGGTCGCCTGGCAGCGTTGACTCATCCCCGCTGGCTGATCGCCAAAGCTATCCGTCGTTTTATCAAAATGTACAGCATTGACACTACCGAAGTCGAAAAACCTGTAGAGGAATATCTCTCCCTTTCCGCATTCTTCATCCGCAGATTGAAACCGGAAACCCGGCCGATAAGCAGCGATCCAACCGTAATTGTATCTCCCGTTGACGGGCTTGTTATGACTGAAGGAAAGCTGACAGAATCAATGGAAGCGCTTCAGATCAAGGGCAGAAGTTATGAACTGCAAAAACTGGTACCCGAGGACATGGACCTCTCTATCTACAAGGATGGCCGGTACGTACAGCTGTATCTTTCGCCCCGGGATTACCACAGGATTCATTTTCCCTTTGAAGGCCGGATTTCCCGGGCCACATATCGAAAAGGACACCTGCTGCCGGTGAATTCCTTTTCCCTTTCCCATTTCAGGAACGTGTTTCCTGAAAACGAAAGGGTCATCCTGGAACTGGAACACAACAGACAGACGGCACTGATGGCCCTTGTGGGTGCTTTGAACGTTGGGCGCATCGGTCTTTCGTTTTCCAACTTTGAAACCAATCAAGGCAAGCGAAAGGATCGGGAAATTCCATTGAATCGGGATCATGGCGAAAAAGGGGACGAACTGGGATGGTTCATGATGGGCTCCACTGTTCTTCTGTTCTTTCCCGCAAATGTATTTGACCCTTCGATTCAGTCGGGTGCAACGGTCCGTGTCGGCCAGCCAATCGGAAAATGGCTGTAAATTTTCGAAACCTCAGGAACACAGCGACTTTCAGGAAAAGGGAAAGGACAGAGCTGGAAAACCCCGTCCCATTCAAAACACAAACCCTTACTGAAATCTCACCATCCGAAATCCCCCTGACACCGGAGCTTCGCCTGTTGATCGGCCTGGCTGAACCGATGGAGCAAATCTGTTTTTTTGATACGGAAACCACGGGCCTTTCCGGTGGGGCCGGCAGTATGATTTTTCAGGCAGGAATCGGTTATTTTGAAGGGGATAAACTGGTTGTGGACCAATTCTTCATCTCATCACCCATGGAAGAGCCCAGATTTCTCAGCGCGTTGAATGAAATCCTCTCCTCCCATCCCACAGTGGTCACGTACAATGGCAAAAGCTTTGATGTTCCCCTCCTCAATACCCGCCTTATCCTGAACCGGATGGCGGAACCGGAATTGAATGCAATTGATCTGCTCCACGCGTCCCGATCAATCTGGAAACACCAGTTGTCTTCCTTTCGTCTCACTGATGTGGAACGGGGTGTCCTTGGCATCTTCCGGGAAAATGACCTCCCGGGCTCCATGGTGCCCGGTGTCTACCGTGATTATATCCTTGGTCGAGACAGAGGCGCGATTCTTGAGGTGCTTCGCCATAATCATCAGGATATTGTATCGCTCGCGCTTCTTTTGAAACACATGGCCTCCGCCTGCAGAGATCAGAACAATCCACACATTCTCGTGACACTTGCCAGGAAACACTTTCAAAACAAGGATTCCGATGCCTGTATTGACGCCGCTTCCCTTTGTCTCCGTGGACAGGTTCAGGAAAAAGTCCGGGCCGAAACATTGTGGCTCGCGTCGCTGGCATTGAAGCGAAGGGGCGAACTGGTTCGGGCTGCGAAGGTGTGGGCAAAGCTGGGAAACTGGCAGGCAAAACTTGAGCTCGCAAAGTATCTGGAACACCATACAAAAGAAATCTCCACCGCTCTGACAGAAGTGAATAACCTTCTCTCATCAGCATCCCTTTCTGATCACATCCGAAAGGCACTCCTACACCGAAAAACCCGCCTCCAACGAAAACTTCTGGAATTGAGGTTGAGTAAAAGGCAAGATTGAGTTTGAGTTTAAGTTCAGACAAGATTCGGAAAAGACAGGGAATTGACAAATCTGTTCCCTTTCCCTCACGCACACGCACTTTCACTTGCACTACTACCCGCCGAAGGCAAAGCCCCCTGACGGGGGCTCTAAACTCACTGTTTTTCTATCGGGATCAGAAGCGGTGGTGATAGGTAATAGAAAATCCGGTTTCATTAAGATCATACAGGCCGCTGGTGTTCAGGTGCTCAAGGTAGCCAGGCTCCAGGGGACTGATCTGATATTCCTGGCCGGTCACGGAATGATCCCGATAACTCTTGAACTGAAGTGCCAGGCTCCAGCCATTGCCCTTATCCAGATAGCTGAGTCCCAGTGAAATCCAGAATTTCTCACCGCTGGGCATTGCCGGGCTCATGTCATTATAGGGAATCGTATCCGAAGCGTACCGCATTCCACCCATGAGACGAATCTTCTTGGTGGCAGTGTAGTCCAGAGAGAAACCACACATGTTCATGTCCGACCATTTCTGCGTCATGCCCCTGTCCACAGCAGAGGCGGGTGCGTTCACATAATCAAAGAAAGGAACTTCGAGATCGGAAAACATGTAGGTTGCAAAGTCCACTTCGATGGTCCAGCGGTTGCTGGGATGATAAGAGATGCCAATGGTGCCGCTTGCCGGCATCTGAAATATCGAATTCATGGTGGTGCTGATTCCCCCGAACTCCCGATTGAATGCTTCCACCGCGTTGGGAATATTGAGCTGCGTGTGCTGACTGAACGTCACCGGCATGTCGGCGAACTCAAAATCCACTTTGCTCTTGTACACAACAGACACCGACCATTTCTGAAATATATTCCAACTCATTCCGGCTGTATAACCCATTCCGGTGTTCGATTCATCCACTGAACCCGCCGTCTCATAGAATCCCAGCAACTCATTATCTTCTCCACCGATGAAATTATAGTAGGGCGCAACGAGAGCATTCTGGAATTTCAGGGAAGTCCTATTATAATCCACAGAAAAACCAAGTCGAAAGCGGTTTCCGAACTGGTATCCGGCGCCGATCGAAATTGCGTTCGTCATCAACTGGTATTGGGACGCGGCAAAACGCCCGGGAAAATTATCTCCCCAGCTGTTTTTTACATCCGTTGGTGTTGTCAGACCGATTCCCAATGTCATTTTTTGCCCCACCGGCAAGGTAAAAAACATGCTTACCGGAAGCAGAACGTTCTTTGAAGCGTCATACTGATTACTGCTTTCTGTGGAATACGAGAGGCTTGGGAAATGGAACGACACGGTGGCCTCAAAATCAAAGTTCCTGACAAGGCTGAGAGCAGCCGGATTGTAAAACAGTGCGGAGCCGTCCCGGACCGAATCCGCCAGGATTCCTGCCTTTCCGGTGCCGGATGCTCCCTGATCCACCAGGAACATGGAATCTGCCATTGAGATTCCGGGTAACAACAGGACAGTGGCAATGATGACAAACAGTTTTTTCATGTGGTTTTGCTCTCCTTAACAATTTTTTCCGTATCAAGCGCAATGACCAGTTCTTCATCGGTGGGGATTACAAAAATATCCGCCTTTGATGTATCAGAACTTATTTTTCGCGCTTGACTGCTCCGCTCTTCATTCTTTTTCTCGTCCAGGGAAACCCCGAAAAAGTCCAACCCGTCACAGACGGATTTTCTCACGAAGGGACTATTTTCACCGACACCCGCGGTGAAAATAAGGGCATCCAGACCGCCCATGGCCGCCGCGTAGGCACCGACATATTTACGAATCCGATAGCAGTATACGTCCATGGCCAGCTTTGCCCGTTCATTCCCTCCCTCCATCTCCTCTTCCAGATCCCGCACATCGCTGGACAGGCCCGAAATGCCCATCAACCCGCTGTGCTTGTTCAATAGAGAATCTGCTTCAGATTTGGAAAGTTCCTGCAGTCCCATGATGTAGAGGATGATCGCCGGGTCCAAATCTCCGCAGCGGCTTCCCATCACAAGGCCTTCCAGCGGCGTAAATCCCATGGATGTGTCCACGGATTTCCCGTCTACAATGGCCGCCATACTGGCACCATTTCCGATATGTGCCGTTATGATCTTCTTTCCCTTTGCTCCATCCTTGTAGAATTTGCTGAGATATTCTGAAACGAAGCGGTGAGAAGTACCGTGGAAACCGTAGCGGCGAATCTGGTAGCGCTTGTAAAAGACATAGGGCAATGCGTATATGTACGCCTTTTCCGGCATGGAAGAATGAAAGGCAGTGTCGAATACACTTACGTGGGGGCGCCCCGCCAGTACCCGTTCCGCCGCTTCAATCCCCTTGAGATTTGGCGGGTTGTGCAGGGGTGCCAGTTTGAAATTTTCCCGGAGTCTGTCTTTTACCTCTTTGGTAATCAGCATGGATCTCTTGAACTCCTCTCCCCCGTGGACCACACGGTGGCCAACCGCGTCAATCTCGTCAAAGGACTTGAGAATGTTCAGGTCTTTGTCCTTCATGAGATCCAGAATAGCCCCGATGGCTGCCGTATGGTCCAATATTTCTCTGGTCAGTTTTTTCTTCTTGTCGTCATTTGTGACAATTGAAATAATGGAAGAAGCCATACCAATCCGCTCCACCGAACCCTTGGCCATCTTCTCCTTTTTTTTCGTGTTGATCAGCTGGTACTTTACACTGGAAGAACCGCAATTTAACGTCAAGATAATCATGGAGACACCTTCTTTCCGTCTTTGTCGTATTTGAAGAAACCTTCCAGGCTCTTCATCCCAAGCTTCTGCTCCCGCACATGACGCCTGAGCAAAGGGCAAGGACGGTATTTTGCATCCCCCAGCTCGCGGAAAAGAGACTCCATCCATCCCAGCAAAACGTCCAGTCCGATAAAATCTGCCAGCGCCAGTGGTCCCATAGAGAGATCAAACCCTAACCGGATTGCTTTGTCAATATCCTCGGCAGATGCCAGTCCCTCCATCAGCACATGCATTGCCTCGTTGAGCAGGGGCAGAATCACTCGGGTGGTCACATAGCCGGGATATTCAAAAACTTCAATATACTGGCGATCCAATTCATTAAGGAGTTTACGGGTTGAATCCACGGTGGCAGAGCTGGTCTGATGGCCCTTCACAACCTCCACCACCGGCACTTTGTATACGGGGTGCAGAAAATGGAGCCCGATGAGGCGTTCCGGATTCCGCAACACCCTGGAGACCTCCGTTACACTGATGGTGGTGGTTGTCATGATCAGCAGTGCCTCATCATCACTGATCATATCCAGCTTCTTCATCAGGTCGCGCTTCTGACTCAGATCCTGACCTTTAGACTCAAAAAATACAGCAGCCTGCGCAAGATCCGCCTTTACTGTTGTAGTAGTGATCCGGCTCAAAGCCGCTCTTTTCTCATTCTCAGTCATACCCCATTTTTCGATTTCTCTGTCTATTGAAAATGACATTCCTTCAACCGCACTCGTTAGCGCCGCCCTGTTTTCATCGTAGATTATGACGTCCAATGCGTTTCGAGCCAGTGTCAGCGCGATTCCCTGGGCGATGGCACCCGTGCCGACCAGTGCAACAAGGTTCTGTTTCATGTAAACCCTCACCAATAAAACTTCACGGGCATTGTAGCATACCCCATGCCCTGTGTTATGATTTTCAGGACAGATTTTGAATTCAGAATACGGGAGCTGCCACACGCAAGGAGGTCTCATGGCAAAAAAACTATATCTTATAGATTCTTATGCCCATATTTTTCGTTCCTACTATGCCATTCGTAACCTCACCAACAACGCCGTATTCGGATTCACCCGCACTCTGATGATGCTGATTGAACAGTTTCATCCCGAATATATGGTGGCGGTTTTCGATTCAAAAGGACCGACATTTCGACACGACATATACCCCGAATACAAGGCTAACCGCAAAAAAATGCCGGACGACCTCCAGGAACAGATCCCCCTTGTCCATGAGGTAGTTGACGCATTCGGTCTTCCCAACGTGGCCACTCCCGGCCTGGAAGCCGATGATTTGATCGCCACTCTGGCCCACGAGGGTCGAAAAGCGGGGTTCGATGTTTACATTGTTTCATTCGACAAAGACTTGTTTCAACTGGTGGGAAATGGCGTGTATATGCTGGACCCCCGTAAGAACTACATTGTTATGGATGAAAAAGCAGTGGCCGAAACCTTCGGAACATCGCCCGGAAAAGTAGCCGAAGTATTGGCATTGATGGGGGACAGCTCCGATAATATCCCCGGCGCAAAGGGCATTGGCCCCAAAACCGCCATTCAGTTGATTCAGGCCTTTGGCTCTATTGAAGGCATTTACAACAACCTGGATCAACTGAAGGGGAAAACACGGGAAAATCTGGAAAAAGGCCGGGAGATGGTTGCGCTTTCAAGGGAGCTGGTCACATTGAAGCCCAACCCTGAAATACCCATTCCCCTGGAATCCTGCCGGTTCAGCCCTCCGGCACCGGAAAAACTGATTCCATTGTTCAAGAAACTTAACTTCCAGACCCTCCTTAAAGAAATCGGGACAACTGAAATTCAGACAAAACCCGGCACTGACTATCGTATGCTGGATACCCTGCACAAAGTGGATGAACTGATCCAACAGCTCTCTGGGAAACCCCTCTTTGCCTTTGACTTTGAGACCTGTTCTCTGGACACCATTGCTCCCGAAATCGCGGGGATTTCGTTCGCCGTGGAGCCAGGGAAAGCCGTGTACGTCCCATTCATTTCCAGGGGACAGCCTGTACTCGATTCCGTTACGGTACTGCAGAAACTGAAGCCTTTGATGGAAAATCCCGAAATCGGGAAAATCGGTCACAACATAAAATATGAATACAAAGTACTCCAGGCACTGGGGATCCATCTCAAGGGTATCCGCGACGACTCCATGCTGCAGAGCTACCTTCTGGATGCAGGGATGCGCCATCACAGCCTGGATGAAGCTGCGGGGAGGGTCCTGAACCGGCAGACTGTTACCTTCAAGGAACTCACGGGAGGGCTGAGCTTCTGCGAACTCCCGATGGAAGAGGTGGTGAACTATGCCTGTGAAGACTCCGATGTGGCACTGCAACTGGCAAAAGAATTCCGTCCCCGAATCGAAGAAGAAGGTCTCACTCAACTGTACGAGGAAATTGAGCGGCCACTGATTTCGGTACTGGGAGAAATGGAGCAGGCGGGTGTACTGGTAGATCCTACATTTTTAAATGCTCTCTCCATAGAATTTTCCGGGAAATTACGGATTCTGGAACGGGACATTTACAAAGCAGCTGGAGTGGAATTTAACATCAATTCCCCGAAACAGATGGGATTCATCCTTTTTGAGAGAATGGGGCTACCCATCCTGAAAAAAACAAAAAAAACCAAGAGCTATTCCACCAGCCACGAAGTACTGGAAGAACTCGCAGTCAGCTACGACATCGCCCGGTTCATCGTGGAATACCGGATGTTCTCCAAACTCAAATCCACCTACGTGGACGCCCTTCCGCAAATGATTCACTCCAAAACCGGGCGGATACACACATCTTACAATCAGACCGTCGCCGCCACCGGGCGCCTGTCCTCCTCTGACCCCAACCTCCAGAATATTCCCATTCGTTCAACGGAAGGTATGCGAATCAGGGAGGCCTTCATCGCGCCTGAAGGAATGCAGCTTCTCTCCGCAGACTACAGCCAGGTAGAGCTTCGGGTATTGGCACACCTTTCACGGGATGAAACCCTGATTCAGGCTTTCCGTGATGGCGAAGACATCCACACCCGCACCGCATCGGAACTGTTCAATGTCCCCCTTGAAGCCGTCACACCGGAGCTTCGCGGCCGGGCAAAAGCCATCAACTTCGGTGTGGTGTACGGAAAACGGGAATTCTCTATGGCAAAAGAACTGGGTATCAGCGTCCAGGAAGCCCGTGACTTCATCACCCACTACTTTGAACGAATGCCTCTGGTCAAAACATTCATCGATCAGACAATCGAAACCGCACGTGAAACCGGATATATCACAACACTGTTC
>PFTO01000100.1:0-1159 GCA_002789615.1 Acidobacteria bacterium CG_4_9_14_3_um_filter_49_7
ACGGAAATCCCCAGTTTGATTGCTCTTTTTTCAGACCGTTTCAGCTTCAGTTTAGTAAGCAATTTGCCCCCTGATCAGAAAGGCGGTGTACCCATCGGCCAGCTCTTTGCTGGAACCACTTTTCTGCACACCGGTAAAAAACTTTGATTCATCAAGTTTGCGAATCAACGTGTACATGTCCTTTGATTTTCCGTTGAAATCAAAAGAGCCGTTACTTCTGATGTTAATCGAGGTCGCATACGAATCAAGGGGCGTCATGTTCGTTAGTTCCTGGAGCACCTTGCAGATTTTCATTTTCTGCTCCCTGTTCTTTCTGTAAAACTGGACCTGTTCTTTCAATTTATCCCGCTCATCTACTTTTTTCACAAGTTTAATCGCCTGTTTTTTCTTAGCGTCATAGTTCTCCTGCAGGGTATTCACTTCACTGCGAAGCCCAAGGTAGTCCCGAATCAATGAGGTTCCATATATTCCTGTCGCCACAACCAGTATGGCAATGCCAACATAGCGCCACAATTTCCGGTGTACCTTGCGCTCTTTAACCGGTAGAAGGTTGGCAACGGGAAGCGTCTTCCCTTTCAAAAGCGCCAGCAGCGAAGATGCGAGAGATTCCGGCCTGTTCTTCTTAACAGCATCGGGAAAGGAATCATCCGCCCCTGGAATTTCACCAAAAAGCGTAACAACCGTATCCTCAGGAGCACGCTGTCCCGACAAAAATCGGGAAACAGTCTGAGGCAGGGAACTGTTTGACCGGCATTTCAGAAAGGAGATCGGAAATCCATCTTCCAGATACGCGCCCAGCGTCGTCGTACCATCCTGAAAAAGAACGAGACCACTGGTGACCCCTTCTTGCAGAGCATGGGCAAGAAGCAGAATCTGGATTGGAAGAATGCCGCTGAGTTCCGATGCTTTCCCGGAAGCCTGTTTGAGGATTTCCTGGTACCGGGTTTCACGGATTACAGTTGCCAGGACCTTTAACTGTCCTTTTTCTTTGGTGTAGGCAATGTCAATTTTCACACCTTCCCGAACCGGTTCCTTTTCCAGTACAAAAGACCGAACCACATCATTCAGATTTTCCTCCACCTGCGCAGGCAGCTTCAGGGAATAGAGAATTACATCTTCTGATGGGACAAGGAAGAAGGTGTCAAACTGATTTTCAGAC
>PFTO01000100.1:1250-3866 GCA_002789615.1 Acidobacteria bacterium CG_4_9_14_3_um_filter_49_7
CTCATCCTCAACGGGGACTGGATGAATTTCTCCCTTTTTAACTGTAAAATACTCGTCCAGCTCTTCCGAAATCAACCGGAATGCCTTGGAGAAAAAATCGGTCAGTATGTCCATTCGTGTCTCTCCAGCCATTTGATAATGCGCCCTTGAACCTGGAAGGTTTCTTCCACTGCCAGAGTCTGTTTGCCCCGCAAAATCGTGGCGCGTAGCGTCATTATATCGGCATTCGGCGTTGTTGTAAAATATCGGTTTGCATTGTTGAAGGAATTGGGACTCACCAGGTTTGCCAGATCCGACATTGTTTCGAAAGGTTGTTCCTCCCTTGCAGCAAGTATTGCATCCGTTTCCTCATCCGTGGTTTCCATCATGGTCTGGATCAATGCACGGGAAGCCGAGTTGATGTCCAGCTTGTCCGCTGCATCCCGAACCGTGAAAAAATCTGTCAATGCCGGATATTTATCATTTCCGTAGAACATTTCCTCATCAATCCCCTTGATCAGGAGAAGTTCCCGGATATCTTCAATCTTGCCGTTATGGGGATAATATGGGAAAGAACGCCCCTGGTAGTAGTCATCTTCTGCACCGCCCGGATGCAGCAGATTGTCCTTATCCACCCAATCCTGAATGGATGCAATGATGTCGTTGGCTTCTTCTTCTGTCTTGTCATACTTCATGAATATCTCCCTCCACACATCCTGACGAACCTTTTGAATTGATAGTTTGGATGTGACCGGGATGCGCGTCACTTTCACCTTTTCTCCACCAATTTCATAGTTGAAAACAGACTGGCGTCGCTGGGCCGGACTCAGATCCTTTCGGGTGGGAAGCTGAAGAATATCGTAAAATGCCCGTTGGACTCCCCCCTCCAGTTCCAGAAAGCCCGAAGTACGTGCGTTGACATATGCCTGACTTCTCAAGAACACCCGTGCCCGGAGCGAAAGCATGGCTGACAAAACGGCCATCGCAGCCACAATCCAGACAACCAGCAGCAGGATGGAACCCCGTTCAGAACTTCGGACGTGCATTTCGGGTGTCCTCCTTCTGGGGCAGGGGGTGGGTTACGATCATGCTATCTCCTTCTTCCCATGTAATTTCAAAACGGATATCACGCATGTTCTTTCCCCTCCCCGTGGTCGGGTCCCAGCGATCCTCCCACTGACCGAGGTCATTCCGTTTGGCTGCATCCCGCATCAAATAACCCATCTTGAGTTTTTTCACCTTGTCAGTCAATTCCATTTCCCTGGCTTTTGGAAGGTCGGTGTTGGGTCTGTCCCAGAAAAACGGCGTTTCCTTCATCATCAATTTCCCGTTTCCCACATAAATCTCCGTCAGTACCGGGAAATAATGAAACAATACTGATTGATAGCTGAGAAACAGGATTCGGTCTGATTCGGCTGAAAAGTATTTTCCCGGATCCACCCTGGAGTCATATTGAAAGATACTCTCCAACTTGGTGGAAAGCAGAATGTACAAATTTCCCCGGTGAAATGAGCTGTTCATGTGCGTTTCCGCCTTCTTCCAGTTGCTGATGCTGCCACCTAGAAGGCTGAAGAGAACCACTGCGATGATGGCACTCATGGCCACCGCCACCAACAGCTCCACAAGTGTAAACCCCTGTTCAGTTTTGTGTTGTCGGCAGTACATAATAGGTCACTTGTTTGTAGATTTCCCGGCCATCAGGTTTCAGCAGCACCCGGGCCGTAATTTCCTTCAGGGTGATGCCTGGGATCAGATTGTAGTCGCCCGCCTCTGGAAAAGTCGGATCATCAAAATTGAACTTGAATTCATACTCATCGTTTTCGTAATGGATTTCATCTTCAGGAGTAGCAGCATACGCACGGACTGCCTCGATGAAATAATATTTCAGGGTGTCACCATAGCGGGCGGGGGCAGATGCCCGGCCGACCAGGTACAGGGACTGGGAAAAATGGCGAAGAATGGCCACCGACGCGATTCCCAGAATCGCCACAGCCACCACAACCTCAATAAGACTGAATCCCCGCTGCCTACTCATCATACTTGTCATCCACCTTCCCGTCATAAAGATTCACCGTCAATGTCCTGTCCTTGAACCGGATGCCTGCTTCAAAAAATGAAAAAGGTGCAATCGGCATTGCATCCACCTCATCTCCATTAATTAACAAAGCCTTAAGCTCTTCCTTTCCTTCAAAAGGGTTCAGCCGCAACTTTCCACAAGTTAATTCCGTTGTTTCGGAATCAATTTCAATCAATCTCGATTTGCCATCCATTCTTGCCGCCAGCAATGCCCTTTTTACAAACAACACCACCTTCTGTTTGTCCTGTGCATACTTGAAGGCTCGAATTCCACGGGAAACAGAAGGATAGGCAATCGCACTCATGATGCCAATGATAATCAACACCACAAGGAGTTCTACCAGCGTAAACCCTTTATTCCCAGGAATTGATGTCCGCGTTGTCGCCTTCTCCGCCTTCCTGACCGTCGGCTCCGTAACAGATAATGTCATAATCGCGGCCCTCTCCTCCCGGGCACTTGTACACAAAATCATTTCCCCATGGATCCTTGGGAAGCTTCTTTTTCAGGTACGGGCCCTTCCAGTGGTTGATAGTCTCCGGCTTGTTATTCAACGCCGCCAT
>PFTO01000204.1:0-278 GCA_002789615.1 Acidobacteria bacterium CG_4_9_14_3_um_filter_49_7
CTCATGGTGGGCAGTACCGTTCTTTACGTTGAGAAGTGCTTCGGCACCCGGACACATTCGGGAGGTGACCAATGAAACAATGCGGCAAATGTCACCGACTGCTCAGCAGCCGGGGAGATAATTGCATTTATTGCGGCGCAAAGGAAGTGAGCGAGGTTGTCCTGGAAAAAGAAGGCGCCATCAGCTCGAATTATCGGGTCAATACCCATGAGATCATAGTGGACAGCATCGGCTACGAAATTCTGCAGCCCCTGGGGAAAGGCGGGTTGCGGACTGTA
>PFTO01000204.1:288-2873 GCA_002789615.1 Acidobacteria bacterium CG_4_9_14_3_um_filter_49_7
GGTCCATCCAGGACGGCCGTGATTACGCACTGAAAGTCCCCCTGATGTTTGACATGGTCTGCACAAACAGCAATGCCCACGATGACGAGACGATCGAGCGATCCGCCCGGTATATCGAAAACGAAATCGAAACCATTTCCGGCTTTGAAAACGATACCTTTATGTACGTGTTCGGCAGGGGGACCGCCACGGCATTTTATCGTGGAGAAGAAGTCAGCTTCCCGGTTTTTCGGATGGAGCTGGCAATTGCCACTCTGGACGATCTGCTACGCCTGTCTACAGCGGGCAAACTCCTATTGCCTGAAGAAGAAAAAAAGAAGATGGTCCGCGAAATCACCAACGCCATGACCAGCCTTCATGACCTCAATATCGTTCACAGGGATTTGAGCCCAGACAATATTTTTCTGGTAGACCGTGCCGGGAAAATTTCATACGTGCTGGGAGATTTCGGCGCATCCAAGCGCCTGTTCGACGCTGTAAATACAGCAAAATCTACCCGGATCGTTGGCCACACCGCATACCTTGATCCCCAGAGATTCGCCGACAAAGATTATCGCTACGATTTCAGGATCGACCTTTACAGTATGGGAATTATCCTTACCGAAGTTCTCATCGGACGGTACTGGCGGAACCTCTTCAACGACGAAGACGTCAGCCTGAATTCAATTGATTTTGAGAAGGATGTGCTCGCTGGACTGGTCAGACCCCTGCTGGGACAGACACCCGTCATTGACGTACTGCAGAAGGCGGTACGGGTGAATCCGGATAAACGTTACAAATCCATGTACGAATTCCAGGAGGCACTATTTTCCGCCATGGGAATCAGCAGTGAGGACAGTAGCATTCCTCCTGCCGTGGAGAAAAAAGCCGATTCGGGCATTGTCATTCTACCCATTGAATTTACCATTCCTCTCCCCTTCAGGGAGGACGACGCCACCTTGCTCCATGAAAACGCAACCTATTCCGGAAACCCGCTGACGCTGCGGGATTATCGGGGCATCCGAATTGAATTCAACAATCCGGCACCGGCTGAAGTCACGCTCCGGGGAACGACTCTGTATAACGCGTCCATCAATGGAAACGCCGTAATGCTGAGTTTCAGAAGCAGTGCCTTCAAGAAAATCCTTCAAGACTACCCGGCTATCAAAAGCGGGGCCAAAGGAACATTGGAATTCCGGGCATCCCTCGAAGTGAAGGGAGAGGTATCATGAGCGAAACTCGAGATTTCCTGAAGCGGATGAAACAGGAAGGACTGATCCGTGCCGATGTCACCTGCGGGAAAGAGCATATAATCATCCGTGAGAAAACTGCGGGCACCGCACAGGATTCCAAATCTTTTCAGCATGTCAAAACACAGCTGATGACTCAGAAAAAAGTAGCAAATAAGACACTTCTCTACATCCTCGGCAGTGTGCTGGCCATTGCCATTCTGATTTCATTCATGGATTCCAACATTTCCAGCTTTTACGGCACCCTCTTTTCTTCCGGCTCAAAGACTACGGGCGCAACAACGAGGGACAGCGCAAATCTGTCCACAGCCGCACTTACTGCACTGGATAATACGGGTAAGAGCAGGGAGTTGATCAGAGCTATTCAACGTGGAGATACCCCTATCGTTCAGAAACTCCTGGAGTTGGAAACAGATATCAATGGAACAGATGAAAAAGGAAACACACCTCTGGTCGCTGCCATCAATTCAGGCAATAAAGACATTGCAGCCCTGCTTCTGGACAACGGCGCATCCCTTGATGCTTCGACAAAAAGCGGCATAACACCGGTGATGGCCGCCGCCAGGATTGGAGACCCATTGTTAGTGGACCGTCTTCTCAAAAACGGAGCCAAGACAAACCAAGTGGACGGGAAAGGCGACTCCGCCCTTAGCTACGCCGTTCAAAGCGGTTGCCTTTCCTGCGTTTCCCTGATTTTGAAACGGGGGGCAAAACCCAATCAACCGGACGGCAATGGACGCACACCTCTTTTTATTGCCGCGTCGAATGGGAATGCCGACATCTGCGACCTGTTAATCAAAAACGGTGCGACAGTGAATGCGAGCAGTCCGGATGGTACAACTCCACTGATGAAGGCCGCCGGAACCGGTAAAGTCGCGCTGGTTCAAAAACTCCTTGCCGCCGGGGCAGTTTTGGAGGCCATTTCAAAAACAGGTAATACGGCACTGGCAGAAGCGGCAGAAAATAGACACCCGGACATGGTGCACCTGCTCCTTTCCACGGCGTCAGAAAGAAAAATATCTCTTTCTGATACCGTAACCGTTCTGAACCATGCGTTGCAGAAAAACAGCGCAGAAGTTGTCACCCAAATGGTGCTTGCCGGTGTCCGAAAGCCAATTCCAACTCCCCCCGTTTCCGGAAACAACCTGAAATACTGGAATGTCTATCGGCAATTCTTAAGAAAAGCGCTGGGCGAAATCGCGTGTTCCAAAACAGATGAAGAACTACGGGTGGCAGCCGGAAAAGGAAAGATCAAGGCGATTCTCGCAGCACTGAGGGAGGGAGCTGATCCCGCATCCACAGACAAATACCGGGACAACGCGGTGATGCTGGCAGTCCGGAACCATCAACTTGACG
>PFTO01000204.1:2904-3364 GCA_002789615.1 Acidobacteria bacterium CG_4_9_14_3_um_filter_49_7
CCTTGGATTCGGTGCCCCGGTTGAGACCATCGACAAAAACGATGGAGAATCTCCACTGCTGATCGCCGCCAAAGTCAAGGACCCTCGATTTACTGCTTTGCTGCTGCAGGCCGGAGCCAACCCCAATACACCGGGTCTCAATGGGTACACAGCCATGGACTACGCATTCGCAACGGGAAACCGCCTTGTCATTCCCATGTTGGCCAAAGCCGGCGCAAGGGCCGCCACCGAATGCAATAAGAACCAGTGGACACCGTTGGAATACGTGGTTGTGAGTGGGAAAACCAACATGTTGGACATGTTGATCCGAAATGCGGCTGACATTGACAAAACGGACGCGAACGGCTGGAGCGCACTTCACTGCGCTGCCATGCTGGGGAAACCAGCGCTGGTAAAGAAACTGCTGAAAAAGGGCGCCGATGTGAACCTGGAAGACAAGGAAGACTGGAATTCGCTTCAT
>PFTO01000166.1:0-1678 GCA_002789615.1 Acidobacteria bacterium CG_4_9_14_3_um_filter_49_7
CATGCTTACGGATCTGTTTCAAAACCTGGCTCGTTACAGGTGCGTAGGCTAAGAGAACAATAGGAAGACCCGGACGGATCGCTTTCGCCTTGGCTCCAAATTGGAAGGGGGTCATATCTGACAGGCGGGGCATGGTGATCACCAGATCAAAATTTCCACTATGCAAGGCCTCCAATGCCTCACCGGCACTGGAAACCCGTGTAATCCTGGGAATATGGTGAAGGTCCAGATCCATGAAGTCGCCAAATACTCGCTGTGAAAGACGGCCGTCCTCTTCCAGGAGAAATGCATCGTACATACTGGATACCAGCAGCACTTCCTGAACATGGAACTGCATCAGGTTGTGAAGATGATCCGATTTTGAATCCTTTTTCCACAAAATCCCCATATGTTCTCCCTGGGTTCATCATACAGACTCTCTCCTTTGTTATCAAGGATGGGCACCGTTCCGCAGCCGGAGTGTTCGGTTTTCAATCTTGAATGAGCGATGGGATACAGTAAGTAGATAGGAATCAAAATCTCAACCTTGTGAATGGGATTCTTGAAACCCAGAGTTGATATTGTGGTAATATGCCAAAGGTCTGGAGGATTGTAATGCAATTATTCAAAAAAAAAGCTCTTTGTGACCTTAAATTTCCGGTTCAAAATCAATTCGGTGTACTGGTTCTGTTTATAATTTTGTTTGTCGCCGTTTCCTTTCTGACACGGTTATTTCTTCTTACTATTTCCATCAAAGAACTGAATTTAACTGTGGGCCGATTCGCAGGCATCTTTGGTATCGGCCTCATTTTTGACATTGTGACCGCCCTTTACTACTGCATCCCCCTTACCCTGTTTTTGATGCTGGTTCCGGGCAGAATACTCAGAACCCGCGTCCTCAGGTGGCTGGTAACCCTTGGATTCGCTTTTTTCACCTACATCATCCTCTTCAACGCCGCTGCTGAATATTTCTTTTTTGAAGAGTTCGGTGTCCGGTTCAACTTTATCGCCGTGGACTATCTTGTTTACACCCGTGAAGTTGTTCGCAACATTGTGGAATCCTACCCCATGACACCGCTGCTCCTGACGCTCCTCGTCATTACCATTGCCATCACTTTTGGCCTCAGAAAACAAATCGGAAAATCCCTGGCGACTTCCTGCACCTGGAAAACCCGCCTGGGAACGGGCATCCTGCTTCTCCTCCTGTCTGTCGCCAGCTTTGTATTTGTGGAGCAGGACTGGTCCCATTTTTCAACCAACAACTATGACAATACGCTGGCGGAAAATGGCATCTATGATTTTTTTGCCGCATTTCGAAACAACCGGCTGGACTATGCCTCCTTCTACCCCACCATAGACAAACAAACCCTCGACACCCGTCTCCGGCAACTCCTGAAAGAACCGGACAGCACCTATACCTCATCCGATCCGGCAGACATCACGCGATCCATTAAAAAAGAAGGGGCAGAAAAACATCTGAACCTGGTTTTTATCGTGGAAGAAAGTCTCAGCGGCAGTTTCATGGGGCACTTCGGTAACAAAGACAATCTGACGCCCCGATTTGATGAACTGGCGGAAAAGAGCTTGTTTTTCACCAGCTTCTACGCCACCGGCACAAGAACAACCCGGGGACTGGAAGCCATTACCCTGTCACTGCCACCCACACCGGGGCGATCCATCATCAAGCGACCCAATAACG
>PFTO01000166.1:1713-7869 GCA_002789615.1 Acidobacteria bacterium CG_4_9_14_3_um_filter_49_7
CGTGGCTACGAGATGATTTTTCTCTATGGAGGACATGGTTATTTTGACAATATGAACTATTTTTACACCCGCAACGGGTTTCGGAAGGTGGATCAAGGTGATTTGAATGAGGACGAAATCACATTTGAAAATGCCTGGGGCGTTTGCGATGAGGACATTTTTAACCGTTGCCTGAGAGAATTTGACAAGAGCAGTGCTGCCGGGCAACTGTTTTGCGCCGTCATAATGACAACCTCCAACCATCGCCCCTACACTTATCCTGAGGGAAAGATTGATATCCCGTCTAACACAGGGCGAAAGGGTGCGGTCAAGTATGCGGACTTTGCCACCGGCAAGTTTCTGGACGATGCAGAAAGACATCCCTGGTTTGCGAATACCATTTTTATCGTGGTGGCAGACCATTGCGCCAGTTCCATGGGGAAAAGGGCACTTCCTGTGAACCGCTACCATATCCCGTTGTTCATCTACAGCCCGGGACATGTCACTCCAGGGAAAGTGAACACTCAGTGCAGCCAAATGGACATTGCCCCCACCATATTTGGCATGTTGAACCTGAGTTACAACAGCCAGTTTTTCGGTCGGGATATTATGGAGATGAGACCGGAAGAAGGCAGGGCTTTACTCGCCACATATTCCCGGATGGGCTATCTAAAGGGAAACAAACTGGTAATTCTCGATGTCAAGAAGAAATCCAGCGAATACGCCATTGACCCGGTGACTTTTTCTCCCACACCTGTGCGACCGGAGCCGGGACTGATTGATGATGCCATCAGTTACTATCAGGGAGCGTATGGTCGGGAATGGAAGTACAAGAAGTGGCGAGAGATGGGTGACAAAAGACCGGATGGCTAATCCAGATATTTTGCTGCAATTTATCATCCAACACATAACTTCTGGCATCCAGTTCAATTCGCCGCATGACAACTCCCTGACTTTCTCCACGCGCACGCCAAAATCCATAACGCCCACTCTCCACCATGCACATAGGTTATAATGACCGCTGAAGGCACAGTTACGTGGAGGCCACATGGATTTACTCTCGCAGACGATATTTCAGGGTTGGGGACAATACGTCCTTGTCGGGGTGATCGTGTTCCTGGGCCAGTTCATCTACACAGCGATTGGATTCGGCTCCGGAATGGTGACCATCTCCCTCCTTGCGCTGTTCTTTGGAAATATAAATGTATTTGTGCCGTTTTTCCTGCTGCTCTGCCTTCCCACCGAACTTACCGTCAGCTTTAAAGACCGCGAACATATTGATTTTCGCCGGACAGGGAAGTTCCTGCTCTTCATTTTCCCCGGCCTCATTGCCGGCGCTTACCTGCTGAAATCCACCCCGGACAGAGGTCTCGTTATATGGCTGGGCGTGATTGTGTCTCTGCTGGCTGTCTATTATCTATTTTTTGAGGAAAAAACCACTTTTACATTGAAAAACCGGGCCTGGATTCCATTTTTTGGTGGGATCAGCGGTATTCTGGGCGGCGTTTACGGCATCAGCGGTCCGCCCCTCATTGTGTACTTCAAGGCATTAAAAATGGACAAAACCAGTTTCCGTGTTACCCTTCTCAGCATCTTTCTTGCCATGAGTATTTTTCGCACCGGTTTATATGCCGCCATTCATCTGTACACGCTGCCTATTCTCATCAGTATCATACTCGCCCTGCCTTTTGCGTTGCTGGGAGTCTTGACAGGAATGCGCGCCCATCACCGCATTCCGGAACAGTTGTTCAGACGTATAACATCGGTAGTGCTGCTGGCCTCCGGAATCCTTCTTTTATTTAAGGATCTCTGATCTCAACATGAATACGAAATTTAATAGAAAATCAGCGCTCTTCCAGCAGTTTCACGAGGCCTTTGCGAATCTCCAGATAATCAGTGAGCCGGATAGCGGCATCCTTTTCAATGAGACGCATGACGAAATCAGACACATGCTTCGGAACCCGGGGCTCCACGCTCACAGGCGCCGCCGGATTTCGGTACAAAACCGCATACATCAATTCCGCCATATCTTCTCCAGTGTAGGGAGCAATGCCGGTAATCATCTCATACATCATAATTCCCACCGCATAATAATCCACTAACGACGATGCGTGTTTGCTCCCTCCGAGGATTTCCGGTGGGACATACATGATGGTTCCGGCCACAAGGCCGGTCCGGGTCAGTGTTGTCGCACCGGCAAGGCGGGCAAGTCCAAGATCCAGCAATTTGATACAGGACCTTGCGAGTTCAAGGGGATCTTCTGCCTCATTCACAAGCTGAAAATCCGATTTTTCCAGTATCATAATATTTTCCGGCTTCACATCCCGGTGCACAATTCCCTTTTCATGGAGATAATGCAGGGTATCGCAGAGCACAATCGCAATGGAGAGTACCGCCCGAATGTTCAAGCCATTTTCCATATGATCCCGCAAAGAAGCACCCTGACAGAACTCCATCACATAAAACAGGCGGCCCCCTGCCTTCCCACTGTCGTAAATTCGGACAATATTGGGGTGGTCCATCTCCTGCCCCAGCTTGCCCTCCCGGAGAAAACGTTTCTGGGCATCCTCGTCCTTCACTTCCGAGTCCATCACCTTCAGGGCTACGACTTTCTCTCCTGTTTTGGACATAGCCCGATACACCGTTCCCATGCCGCCCCGTCCTACCTCTCCCAGGATACGATACTTGCCGAACACATGGGTGGAATGCCACTGTTTCGCCATAAACCAGAGCAGGTGCATCCCCTTCGCCAGCAGATTCATCGTGACTCCGGCAAAAACCAGCAGAAAAGCCAGAAACCAAAGGGTTCGCCACCATGGCGTCAACACGGTAAAGCTGAAGGTTGCCGGTTCCCTGCTCCAAACGCCATCGTTATTGGCCGCATATACCATAAAACGGTATTTGCCAGGGTCCAGGTTGGTATATTCCACCTCGCGCTTCTTTGTATCCTCAAACCTATGATCAAATCCCTCCAGCATAACCCGGTAGCGGTTTCTGGACGGAATCAGGTAACTGAGTCCGGCGTATCGGATGGACAACCGCCGCCAGCCCGGTTTCAACTGCAGGGAGTCCGAAACAGACACCGGGCGGTCATCCAGAAGAGTTTCTTCCACCACCACCTGCGGCGGAACGGTATTTTGGGGAATTGAGCCGGAGTTTGCAACTACCAGCCCCTTGGGTGTGGGGAACCACACCCGGCCTGCCGTATCCCGGCAACCGGAAGGCTGCGTTCCCCCCATACCTTCCCTGTACGGTAAACCATCTTCTTTACCGAAGAGGCGAAAATTTCCCTTCCCCCCGGTTTCCATCATCTGATTCAATTCCCCCCTGGATATCATGGCAATACCGTCCGCTGTGTTCATCCAGAAGCTGCCAGTTCCGTCCGGAACAATTTGGTAAATACTGTCGCTGGGAAGGCCCTGATTCAAGCCGATAGAATTAAAATCACCCGACTGGAACCGGGATAAACCCTGGTCGGTTCCAATCCACAACTTCCCTTCCCGCCCGGGAAGCAGGCAGAAAACAAAGTTGGAGGCAAGACCCTCCTGTCTCCGAAATACCTGGATTTTTTTCCCTTTGATTCGATAAAGTCCATCAGACGTTCCCACCCAGATCACGTTCTTAATCCTCTGAATACAGCGAATAGCGACTTCCCCCAATCCCGTAGATTCACCGAAACGGGTCAGTTTCCCATCATTCAATTGGTACAGTCCAAATCTGGTGCCAATCCATATAATGCCATCCTCGCCTTTTTCAATGGCATAAATCTTCCGGACTCCCGAAACCAGAGATTGAACAGCCACCCTTGCATGGTGCCATCTCAACCGGAACAGGCCGCTGGTATCTGTTCCCACCAATAAGTCATTGTTCAATTCTGGACAAAATGAAAGTACTCTCTTTCCTGGAAGAACCGTCTTCATCGTACCATCCGGTTGAAGCCATCCCAGGCCAGTCGGCGTTCCTCCCCAGACAGATCCATCCTTCGTTGCCGCCACACAAAGCACCACGGAATTGGGGAGCCCGTCCTTTTTACCCAGACTGGTAAATGCCGAATCCCGAAACCGCCCCAGCCCCTGTACAGACCCCAGCCAGATGGACCCTTCCCTGTCCTCAAAAATGGAAGTCAAATTGCTGGACAATAGTCCGTCTTTTTCTTCCATCTTCTCAACGTGACCATTCCACCGGCGGTAAATCCCCTGCCGTTCCGTCGTTACCCACAGCGCGTTATGTGAATCCACGTAAATTGCCTTGATCTTCGAAGACCCGAAATCCGGCACAAATTTTGCCGCGCGCCTATTCTTCGTTAAATGGAAAACACCGGAAATCGTGCCGATCCACAGGGAACCATCTGGCGCAGGCCAGACACAGGTGGGGATAAAATCGGAGGGTTTACGTTGAATCAAAATCGCATGCCCATCAGACCGGAGAAAAAGGCCCTTTTCTGTCACTATCCACATACCGCCTTCTGGCCGAACATGAATATCCAGAATGCTACTTTTCGGATCTTTATCACTCACCACAACCGCTTCAAAGCGATCCCCCCGCAATCTGCAGAGACCGGCCTTAGTTCCCACCCAGACTTCTCCCTGACGATCCACCAGCAATCGGGTGGCATAATCGTGGGGCAATCCGTCTTCGGTCCCGTACCGCCTGAATGGACCGTTCTTGTACCGAATCAGTCCACCCATTGTGGCGATCCAGAGAGAACCATCCAATCCCTCTGCAATGTCCACCACATCATTTGCCCGAAAGGCCGAGACTGTCCGGTTGTTGAACTGGTCAAAATTAGTACCATCATAGCGGATCAGTCCCTTCTCTGTCCCGAACCAGAGGTAACCATCCCGGCCCTGGAATATGCAAAAAGTCGCGCCGCCGGAATATCTGTTAAGGTCTTCCCACTGTTCCAGTGTGGCCCACTTCAAGGGGACTTTCGGGTTCAAGGCGAGGAGGGGCGATATAGCCCCCACCCACCACAATAAGGCGAACAAGATGCCTCTGCCCAATTGTTTTTTGCCTCTTAACTGAATCATTGGCACCGGACCACCTCTACCCCATGTCTATTGTCACTGTCTTTCCACGCATCTCTTTACCGGTTTTTCAGCTTCAGAATCCACTGTTTTGATCACTGCGTCTGCGGCTTTCATTTCAGCCAGCTCGGCTTCCAGCCCTCTCAGTTTTTCATCCTGTTTTTCCATGTTTTTCCTCCTTTATTCTGGAAAGTGTATGGAGTATCACTGCCTCCCGCAGGCAGTGCTTCCATCGTGTACAGGCCGGGCCCGGCCCCCGGTGCATCAATCGGTCCGGGCAGGCCCCCATGCAGATGGGTAGAATGTTGCAATCCCGGCATTCCGGCCAGTCAACCGGCGTAAAGTTATTCCATTTCCCTGAACTTCCATTGAACTCGTGTGGTTTCGACACATGGCCGATGGCCTTTTCCGGCCTTCCCACGTCGTTCCAGCATTTTGTCAATGAACCGTCCGGGGACACCACGAAGGCATTTTCCGAAATCGCGCCGCATACCGCCATAGACGGGAGTTTTAGTTCATCTTTTCTCCCTTCACGGTAGCTGTCCATCATAAAGTCCACCACTACGTCTGAAAAACCGTCCGCATCCATGCAGGTATCCCGATAAATCGCATCGGTATCTGAAATGGCTTCCACCATACCGAGGGAAAGCTCCACACGGGAAAGGAGGCCGGCTTCTCTCAATATCTCTTTCACCCGTTTCCAGGCGTCCCGGTTCTGCAAATCCAGGTTCACCCGAATCTGGACAGTTTCAAACAAGTCCACAGTGTTCTTCAGATTTTCCAAAATCACTGCAAACGTGCTCCCACCTCCCCTCAATATCCGTCGGCTATCGTGGATTTCCGGGGGGCCATCCAGCGTCACCTGAATTTTTTTGACCCCGGCCGTGACCAACTTCTCCGCCACAGGCCGGGTCAACAGATAGCCATTGGTGACCAGAGAAAAATCAGTGGTTACAGCATTTTCATTCGCTATTTTTTTCATTTCATTGGTCAGGGTTACAACTGTGTCCGGTACCAACATAGGCTCGCCCCCGTACCAAGTCACGGAAAGCTCTCCCCCTGTCTCCAGTTTGGCCTGGACAAAGTCAAGAAGTTGATTCCCGGTTTTCCTGTCCATTTTTCCCGGTTGCCGGGATTCATAGCAGTAAGG
>PFTO01000166.1:7882-47691 GCA_002789615.1 Acidobacteria bacterium CG_4_9_14_3_um_filter_49_7
TCCACCCGCTTCTTCTCGTAGCGTTGCAAAACGTCCTGAAGTTCATCCATATCGGCGGGAATCACCATGCCGTTGTCCCGACACATCAAAAGAACACTGTCCGGTAGCTCCTGCCACTTCTCACTGTGGCCGGGATCCGTCACCGAGCCAAAGTGCCGTGGCAACAGGCGCACCACAGCACCGGTCCTGGCGTTATACACAACCTGGAGTGTGCCTGCCATCTGGAAAAAGTGATTGTATCGGGACAATTTTTCCGTCATATCGGCCTCACCGGACAAATCTAATGAACCGAAAGGTGTTTGCGGTGCCCCCCACCACGTTCAAGTTGTACATTAGCAAAAGTATATCACAAGGATGCTGAGAAGTGTCACTGGAGGTAATGAAGAAACGTGTTCTGTGTTCTGAAAGAAAGAAAAGAGGAGATGGGATCGTAATTTCAGGTAATTTCCAAACTATACCGCATTGATCCATTCTTGAATCTGATTCTCTCGCGTCTTTTTCCGGTCAGAACACAGAAAGCTGAACACTGAACACCTCTTTATCATTCATCATTCTTCACCCGTATCCGTCCACTTCCCGACACGAATCGGCCGATTTTTGCGGCCGATTTTACCCCGGCGGATTTCAATGCAGCGACCAGCCTGTCCCCATCCGGCTCCGTCACGGCTATGAGGAGGCCACCTGAGGTCTGCGCGTCAGATAAGAGCAGGCGCTCCGTCTGGGGTATTTTCTCATCCCAATCCACACTGTTCTTCACATAAGCGAGGTTGTTCCGGGTACCGCCGGGAATCACGTCTGCCATGGCCAAATTCCGGACACCGGGGAGAATCGGCACTGCCTGCGACCAGATTTCCCCATCTACTTTTCCGTCGGTTATCATTTCAGAGAGGTGGCCCAGAAGACCGAAACCGGTGACATCGGTACAGGCGTGAATCGCAAACGCCACCATTGTTTCGGCTGCCTTTTGATTCAGTTCTGCCATTGCTTCCACCGCAGGGGCAAAAGCCTTTTCGTCTATGGCACCCTGTTTCAAAGCCGTGGCGAGAATCCCAGTCCCGATGGGCTTGGTCAACAGCAGTGCGTCACCGGGTTTTGCCCCCGAGTTGGCCAGTATGCGATCCGGATGCACTGTTCCCACCACCGCCATCCCGAATTTGGGTTCACTATCATCAACAGAATGGCCTCCAAGAATACAAATCCCCGCTTCTTTTGCTTTGGCAGTTGCCCCCGCCAGTATGCGATCCAGCACGTCCACCGGCAGCCGGTCCACCGGAAAGCCTACAATATTCAACGCAAACAACGGCTTACCGCCCATGGCGTAGATGTCGGACAGAGCGTTGGCGGCCGCTATGGCGCCAAACTGGAACGGATCGTCCACCACAGGTGTGAAGAAGTCTACGGTGGCGACCAGCGCGGTGTCGTCGTTTAGCCTGTAAACGGCTGCGTCATCTGTGGTATCCGCCCCCACAAGCACGTTGGGGTCGTCCGGAACCGGCATCTTTTTCAGAATGGCTTCCAGTACCTGGGGTTGAATTTTGCACGCGCACCCCATTCCACGGGTAAACCGGGTCAGACAAACCTTTTCTCCAGCCTTCGTTGGGACTTTCACGGTATCGCCATGGGGTTGGAGAGTTCGAACCGCTTCAAGAATTTCATCTGCCGCCTGGTCAATTTCACCCGTGGACGTCATCCGTCCGGTGGAAAATCGAACGGTTCCCATGGCATATTCCACCGGCACTCTCATGGCTTCCAGCACCGAGGACACGTCCACTCTGTCTGTGTGGCAGGCCGCCCCGGCAGAGGCCGCAACTCCTGTCAGCTCCGAAAGGAGCGTATTGGCTTCTACCCCCCGAAAGGAAATACTCAAGGTATTGGGTAGACGGTCAGTCGAATGGCCATTCACCCGGCACTCTTGAACTCCTTCCGTCAGCCTGTGCTCCAGCCTGTCCCTGAGTGCTGCCGAGTGGGCCATATCTTCTTCAAGACGGGCCATCGCCAGTTCACAGGCCTTTCCCAGCCCGGCAATTTCCAGGATGTTTTCGGTTCCGGCACGAAATCCCCGTTCGTGGTCTGCACCGTGAACTAGTTTTTCCAGCTTCACGCCGCTTCGGATATATAGGGCTCCGATTCCCTTTGGTGCGTATAGTTTGTGTCCGGCAACAGACAGAAGATCCACCCCCGATTCATCCACATGAACCGGAATTTTACCCACTGCCTGAGCCGCGTCCGTGTGCAGGAGAACGCCCCTGTCATGGGCCAGTTTCGCGATTTTCCCAATAGGCTGAATCGTACCCACTTCGTTATTTGCCGTCATGATCGTGATGAGAGTTGTCTGTGGTGTAATGGCAGTTTCCACATCATCCACGGAAACCATCCCGGTCTCATCAACCGGCAATACGGTGACCCGGAATCCGTTTTTTTCCAGGAAACGACAGACCTCCAGAACTGCCGGATGCTCCACTGCGGACGTGATGATATGGTTTCCTCTTTCCCGGTACGCGAACGCTGCCCCTTTGATGGCATAATTGTTGGATTCGGAGCCGCCGCTGGTAAATACCACTTCGTCAGGCCGACACCTGATTAACGCAGCCACCTGCCGCCGGGCTATTTCAACCGCATGCTTCGCTTCCATGCCGAAAGAATGGGAACTGGATGGGTTCCCGAACACGCCGTCAAGGAAGGGGCGCATAACTGCCGCAACCGCAGGGTCAATGGGAGTTGTTGCGTTGTAATCGAGATAAATCGGTTTATTTTTCATGGTCCTGCCTATTTCTGAAGTTTTTCGGCAAAGGTCGTCAAGAGTCCGCCGAGTTGCTCCGCCTTAGCGGCGAGACGGCTGTCTGTCAGTTTTCCTTCGGGGGAAAACACCTTGTGGGCGTGAGGAACCGCCACTTGCTCCGGAATCACCATTACCTGGAGGTTGGACAACAGCGTCCTCAGGTGCTGCAGACCCCGAACGCCCCCCAGTCCGCCGGGGGAAGCTGCCATGATGGCCGCGACCTTACCCTTGAACGGAACCGGCGGGTTCTCCTCTGCAACGGGTCGGGACAACCAATCCAGCGTATTTTTCAACACACCGGAAAAAAAGCCGTTGTACTCCGGCGAGGCAATCAGAAAACCGTCTGCCTCGGCGAACAGCGCCTTCAGGCGGATTGCCGCTTCCGGAATGCCCTCCACCGTCTCCAGGTCACCATCGTACAGGGGCATGGGAAAATAATTCAGATGGATTTCTGTCACACGGGCACCCCTGGCCGACGCACCCTGAATGGCGTTGGAAAGCAGCATGCGGTTGAAAGAATCCGCCCTTGTACTTCCGCTGAAAGCCAGAAAGTTTATTTCGTGGTTCATTGCTTTCTCCTTTTCCAGGTATCGGTCGGCCTCAGTATATGCGGGGCGGTGTGTAGTCGGTTTTCGGGTTGACTTTTACTCCATATGAACTGCTCCAGAGATCGGCAAAGAGCTTGTCCAGTGTTTCCGCAATATTCCGGTCTTTGATTACGAGTTCCAGGTTTCGGGATGAATAGAAATAATCGTAGCCCCAGTTGCTGGTGCCCACCCAGCAGACATCATCGTCCACCCGCATTACCTTGGAATGGATCACCCGTGCGTAGGGGATGAATCCTTCTTTTGATGGCGGAATCGTCACAAACTTAATGGTAATCCCGGGTACACCGGCCAGGGATTTTAAGTCGGCAATCGCCGGTTTCCGTTTATTCCAGTCGGATACCATCATTTGAATTCGGACACCTCTTGCAGCAGCGGCACGAAGGGCGTTGTCAATATCAAGAAACCGTGTTTTTGAACGATGACGGTAGGTCGAATAGGTGAGTAGCTGAATGGTAATCTTCTCTTTCGCCCCCCTGATAAGGTTCAGCAATTCCGGCAATGCCGAGTCAATCCCCGGCGGATTGGTTTTCCCCGGGCTTGCCACCAGCTGGAGCTTCTGGGAAAAATGAATCGGTTTCAGCTTCTTCAATTCCCGGTAGGCACCCGTATCTCCACCTGAAAAATTCCAGTCCCCATTGAAAATCTCTGAAATTCCATCAACTACCGCAGGATCGGTAACCTTCACACCGGTTTCGTGAATATGTTTCAGGGACCGCCAGTCAAAGTTCTGGCTACCTATGTATGCGGACGTCCCATCCACGACAAAATACTTGCCATGGAGTACTCCCCCGGTAAACTTTCCCCAGTCGAAAATTCTCACGGGGATTTTCGCCTTGCGAAAACCGTCAATCAGGTCAACGGAATTCTTCTCCATCTTTTTATCTGTGAGAATCCGAATGGACACTCCCCTTTTTTTTGCCTGCAAAACGGCATTGACCACTCGCTTCAGCGGCATCTTGTCGCCACCGTTGAGATAAAATTCTCCGAAATCCAGTGTCTTTTCAGCGCCATCAATCATTTTCACCCAGGTGTCCACGGCAGAGGGTGTAATTCCCCGCTTCAATGCAGTCTCCACTGGAATTGTCGTCACCACGGTGACAGAACTGAGGTGCTTTGCCGGGATCGGGACCGTCCCCGCTGACAGCCATATTGTTGATATCCCCAGCCACAGAAACAGGCTTTTCTTCAACAAGCTGGCAAACTTCATATCTTCCTCCAGAATTGCTCTTCCATATCACAATAACTACCACGAACCGCTACTATTGTCAAAGACTGGAGAGTATTTGCAAAACTGAATCAGGGCAAGGAATTTACCCATTTCAACTCAACATCTGTCACCCTTCATCCTTCGCCTTTTATTCATCTTGAGTTTTCCTCTTGACAGTAGAGAGAAGATGGCTATAATAGGTATCCGGTGACGCGGGGTAGAGCAGTCAGGTAGCTCGTCGGGCTCATAACCCGGAGGCCGTGGGTTCAAATCCCACCCCCGCTACCAATTTTCAAATGCAACGCTCCTGAAGAGTGGGGTTTTTTGTCTTTGGTACAGGTTTTCTTGACGCCGGGACAATTGCTGTGATACAGTCAAACGCTGTGTGATGAGATTTCGAGGGAGGATTTTGGAACATGTACGCAATAGTAGAAACCCAGGGCAAGCAGCATAAGGTAATCGAAGGCCAGATTCTCATCGTTGACCGGTTGCTGGCAGATGAAGGCAGCACCATTGATTTGGAAAAGGTAAGGCTGCTGGGAAAGGACGACAGTGTAGAAGTTGGTACCCCGTATGTGGATGGTGCCAACGTTACAGCCAAAGTCCTGGAACACAAAAAAGGCAAAAAGGTTCTTGTGTTCAAGAAGAAAAAACGGAAACAGTATAAGCGGATGAAAGGTCATCGCCAATTGCTGACTGTTTTGAAAATTGAAGGAATCAAGGGGTAAGTAATGGCTCATAAGAAAGGACAGGGAAGTTCCCGAAACGGCAGAGACAGTAACGCCCAGCGACTCGGCGTGAAACGCCAGGACGGCCAGCTGATCAATGCCGGGACCATTATTGTTCGCCAGCGTGGTACCCATTTCAAACCGGGTGAAAACGTTGGCCGTGGCAAAGATGACACGTTGTTTGCATTGTCTACCGGCGTTGTCCGCTTCCGTGACCGGGGCCGACTCGGCAAATATGTAACCATAACAGAAGCGCTTCACTAATTCTGTTTTCTTGACCTATTGGGGGGCCTAGTGCCCCCCTTTGTTGTTTCAGGCGGTTTTTATGTTTGTAGATGAAATGAAAATGATTATCCAGGCGGGCAGCGGCGGGAACGGCTGCATGAGTTTCCGACGGGAAAAGTATGTTCCAAAGGGCGGTCCTGATGGCGGAGACGGCGGAGACGGCGGAAACGTGATTTTTGAAGGCCATGCCGGCATGAACAGCCTGACCCGCTTGCGCCAGCGCCAGCACTACCGTGGGGAAAGAGGTGAACACGGCAAAGGGAAGGACATGCACGGACGAAACGGCCTCCCCTGTATCGTCAAGGTCCCCATTGGCACAATTGTGCGGGACGCGGAGACTGCAGAACTACTGGCTGAAATCCTCGAAGATGGCCAGCAGGTTGTGATTCAGAAAGGCGGGAGAGGGGGAAAGGGAAACGCACGGTTCTCCTCCGCAACCAACCGGGCTCCCCGGTATTCTGAAGATGGCCATCTGGTTGAACCCATTGCCATCCGGCTGGAACTGAAACTGATCGCGGATGTGGCCCTGGTGGGCTATCCAAACGCCGGGAAATCCACACTTATTTCCCGCATTTCCAGCGCCAGGCCAAAGGTAGATGAGTATGAATTCACGACGCTTCACCCCAACCTGGGTGTCGTGTCTTATGATGATTTCAAGTCTTTTCTCGTTGCGGACATCCCTGGCCTGATTGAAGGGGCCGCTGAAGGTCGGGGACTTGGAATCAAATTTCTTCGCCATATTGAACGAACCCGCATTCTCCTCCATCTACTGGACGGGGCAACGCCACACGGCTCACTGGTCGAGGAATTCCAGACCATTCGGGAAGAGGTGAAGAAGTTCAATCCCGACATGCTGAATCGCCATTTTGCCGTCGCAGTAAACAAGATGGACAGCCTTGGTTCCCAGGATGAACTGGAAGAAATCAGTCAATTCTGCCGGGAAAATCAGATCCCGCTTTTCCGAATTTCAGCTGTGACTGGAGAGGGGCTTGAAACATTGGTACAAGAACTGGGACACATGGTTGAGTCCTCCCGGCCGGCTCCCACAACGAGAGAGTTAATACAGCCAAAGGAAGAGCCAGGCCTGAAGAACGATTTTCTGAACGAGGTATAGATGATCGGCTACTACGGCGGAAGCTTTGATCCCATTCACAATGGCCATGTGGAGATTGCTCGGTTTATTGCCGGCTTTGAGGCCGTCGATTCTGTTTGTTTTGTTCCTGCTGCCACCCATCCCCTTGGAAAAAAGATCTCTTCGTTTTCCCACCGCATCGAAATGACACGACTGGCTGTAAAGGGAATTGCGGGATTGAGTGTCTCGGATATGGATAACGGCAATGCTGGCCCATGCTACACGATCGATCTGTTGAATCGTCTGAAAAAGTCAGGTAAGAAACCTTTTTTCTTCATCGCTGGAATGGACAACCTGAATCAGCTCTTTGAATGGAAAGGCTGGGAACAGCTCCTTCAGACCTTTCCCATTGTCTTCACGACACGGGCGGGATTGGATGTAGACGAAGCCGCTTTGAATCGGATTTTCAACGCAACCGGAAGAAACATCACACCATCAGAACGAATTGAAGCCGATTTTTCAGGCTCCACACTGCTGAGAGTACCGGATTATGCAATTTCTTCCAGCGAAATTCGCAAAATGATTTTGAACGGAGAATCACCATCTGGTATGATTAATTCGGATGTACTTGATTACATAGATACACATGATTTATACAGGAAGGGGTGAACATGGGATTGTTGGATAACATTATCCAGGCAGCAGAGGAAAAGAAGGCCGAGAATATTTCAGTCCTGAAAGTGACTGAACTTACGACAATTGCAGACTTTTTCTTCATCACCAGCGGATCATCGGTACCACAAAATCAGGCAATCGCCGATGAAATACTGAAAAATGCCGGGCAAAAACCGCTTAATATGGAGGGATACGACCTGGCAGACTGGATTTTAATTGATTTTGGAGATATTATTGTCCATATTTTCACCGAGGAGAAGCGGGCAACTTACAATCTGGAAAGTCTGTGGGCAGATGCCGAGAAGTTGATCCGGCGAAATGAAGATTAGCACGATCTGGCCGGGAAAAACCCGGAACCGTCACCTGAAGGATCTGGAAGATGATTACCTGAATCGGGTGAATCGGTTTAATCGCGTGGAGCGCGTGGCCCTTAGGGAGAGTCGGGAAACAGATGCCGTTCGCCGTACTGCAGCAGAAACTATCGGTTTTTTGAATCATCTATCCACAGGGGACGACCCGATTTTGGTGGATGAAGGGGGGAAACGGATGACATCCCGTGAGTTTGCAAATTTCATTGAAAAAAAGCTGACCTACGGCAGTCATGATCCGTTGTTCATGGTGGGAGGAGAAAACGGTTTCGGCACGGAAATTCGGGAAAAAGGATTTGAATCCATTTCGCTTTCTCCTATGACTCTAACCCATGAGTGGGCACGATGCCTGTTGCTGGAACAGCTGTATCGGGCTTTTACTATCATCCGGAACATCCGGTACCAGAGGTAAACCATGAAATTCCGTACCATTGTCCTGATTTCACTCATTGTGTTGATTCTGATTTTCATCAGCGCGGCAATTTACATGAACGAAGAGCTCTTGAAAACTTCGTTTCAGCTGCCTGCCGGCCTGGAATTGGATCTGGATCGGGTTCTGATTCTCATATTTTTTGCCGGGACTCTTGGTGCGTTCTTAATGTACCGGTCAATTCGCCTGGCCACCAACCTTACCTGGCGTTCCAGTCGTCACTTTATCCTCGCACTGAACCACCTGTATGCGAACAGCTACGAAGAGGCATTTGAAGAGATCCAGAAAGCGTACCGTAAATCTGAAAATAATTATGACATTCTTATGACCATGGGCGTCATTCACAAACGGCTGGGGCAGTTTGAAGATGCCGCAATCGCTTTCCGGAAGGCATTCCATAAGAAGGCGACGGTCCAGGCCTTCCTTAAACTGCTGGACGTGCTGCCGGAATCGAACCTGGAATCGGATCACCGTGAACTGTTAAAACTGGTGCAAAAAATACGGAAGGAATCCAGGACAACGGCGTATCGGGCTCTTTTGAATTATCTGGAACAATCCGGAGACTGGGTTCGTGCAGTCAAAGTTTACTGGAAGGGGAGAAAGGAAGATTCCGAAACTTTCCCGGAAATGGAAGGCGCTGAAATCCGCTACGAACTTGGGAAAACAAGGGAATCTGAACATATCCTGAAAGAACTGATCTCCGATTTTCCGGATTTCGCACCTGCCTACGTTCGCTATGGACAGCTGCTGCGCAAGAAGGGCAAAATCAAAGAAATGCTCGAGGTAATGAGGCAGGGATTTTCACGCACCCATATTGTTGTTTTTTTGAAGATGATTGAAGATGCCCTCCTGGAACAGGGAAATCCGGAAGCCGCAGTGGAAGAGCTGGGGCATGTTGTCCTCAATGAAAATCACCATGTCCTGGCAAGGTTTTACCTGGGAAAACTCTATTATCGGCTGGAAATGCTGGAAAAGGCAAGGGAGATTTTTGAAAATATCGAAGGGGAAGTGGCGTACATCCCGGCCCTGACCTATTATCTGGCTCGCATTTATCACAGAAAAGGGGAACACCATACGGCGGTCCACTACCTCGAGCAACTGGTTGAGCAGGCTCATCTTCTGGAATTTCGTTTCCACTGTAACAAGTGCGAGACACCGCTCAATGAGTGGACGGAGCGGTGTCCGCAATGTGGCTGTATCAATTCAGTCCAGATGATTTTTGAGGAGCTGAAGTCTGATTCCACACCCATTTTCATGCTGTAGAGTCTTTGAGCGTATGCTAAAATTGAGAAGATAAATTGAAGGGCACCATGTAAATGGAGGAAATATGTCTGGACACAGTAAATGGGCAAATATCAAACACAAAAAAGGCCGTGAAGACGTCAAGCGCGGGAAGATTTTTACTCGCCTGATTAAAGAAATTACTATTGCAGCGAGGCTGGGTGGCGGAGATGAAAGCGCCAATCCCCGGTTGAGAAGCGCGATTGCGACCGGAAAAGCCGCAAACATGCCGGCAGATAACATCAAACGGGCCATCATGAAAGGAACCGGTGAGCTGGAAGGTGTCAGTTACGAAGAAGCCACCTATGAAGGCTATGGTCCCGGAGGTGTTGCAGTGATTGTCGAATGCCTGACAGACAACCGCAACCGCACCACTCCCGAAATTCGTCATCTCTTTGGAAAATACAACGGAAATCTCGGCGAAAATGGTTCAGTGTCCTGGATGTTTAATCGGAAAGGCAACATCACCATTGAAAAAGAAAAGATTGATGAAGAAGCCCTGTTTGAAATCGTGGTGGACAATGGTGGTGAGGATGTGTTGGATGAAGGTGAAACCTGGGGCGTGTACAGCGAAGTGGAAGAATTCGAAAACGTCAGAGAAGCACTGGAAAACGCAGGCGTCGAGATGCGGGAGGCCTGCCTGTCCATGATTCCCACTACAACCACTCAGGTTGAAGGAAAGAAATTGCAATCTATGTTAAAGCTGTTGGATGCTTTTGAAGACCATGAAGATGTGCAGAATGTCTGGTCAAACATGGATTTTGATGAGGCAGAACTGGAAGACTAGATGAGAATTATCGGCATTGATCCCGGCACAACATGTACCGGTATCGGAATCGTGGATAGTGACCAAAGGGGAGAATGCTCCCCTGTTTTTTTTACCGGTTTTCGATTCAAGTCCAGGGACCTCTCCATAATTCTGCCTGACTTCTTCAATCGACTGAACGAAATTCTGGAAACCTACCAGCCCGGTGCTGCCGCAATTGAAGACATCTTCACCGGTGTTAATGTGAAATCAACTGTAAAACTGGCCCACCTCAGGGGAACGGCAATCGCGGTACTGGGCCTGAAAGATATTTCCGTGGCCGCCTATGCCCCCCGATCCGTAAAAAAAGCCATCGCAGGGTACGGACAGGCAGACAAGGAACAGTTGCGGTTCCTGGTTGAAACTCAGTTGGGCATCACCTTGGGAAAAGCACCGCTGGATGTATCAGACGCACTGGCAATTGCTCTCTGTCACGCCCAGCACCTGGCATTCGGAACGTGATTGGAAAAGGCTGAGTGGAAGGTAAGGTTGAGGTTGAGTGCCGGATACTTTTCGGGAAAGACAGAAAACCGGATACAACTGATTCTTTTCTACGCCGACACGAAAAACGCCCACGGAGGAGGCCAGAATTCAACACAAAGTCACAAAGACACAAAGGTCAGATAAAATTAAGAAAAAAATGAGGTACGGACAAGATTCAGAAGGGACGTGGAATCGCAAACTCCCTTGCTTTCCTGCTCCCACGCCCATTCTTATTCGGTCAGAACACGGAACACAGGTGCCGGAGGCGCACAGAACACTTCTATACACAACGCTATTGGGCAGGTAGTTCCTCGATGGGAACCGGCGGACTGAAGTAGTTTCCCTGACCCATCTTGACACCCATAGCCAGCAGCCGTTGGGATATGCGGCGGGTTTCCACGTACTCCGGAATGGCCTTCAATCGCAAAGCATCAGACATCCGAATGATTGTATTCACCACCTTGTATGTTTCCTGGGATTCTTCCATCTGTCGGACCATTTCTCCGTCCACTTTCAGGTAGCCCACAGCACCACTCTCGGAGAGCGAGGCCACAGTGTGCAGTGAGGAATAGCCGGTACCGAAGTCGTCAATCGCAAAACGAATTCCATAATTTTCGTTAATAAAACGGATTACATCCACGTTTTCAAGTACCGCCTGTTCTGTTAATTCAACAGTTAAAGAAAGACCGGCACTCTTCAGCTCCCGAACCGTATTTTTCAGGATATTTCTGAAGGTGGCCGACTTCAGGGAATAGGGACTGACGTTCAGGAAAATTTTATCCGTAATGCTTCGTATCCTGTCCTGATATTCACAAATTTTCTCAAAAACCAGGGAATCCAGTTTCAGAATCATTCCCAGATCATAAACAGTCTGGATAAAATCTTTTGCTGAAATCACCGCATCCGGTGTAACAATCCTTGCAAGTGCTTCCAGGTTGTACACTTCCCGACTTTCCATCATGACAACGGGCTGGAAATGAAGTTGAATATTCTTCTCATTCAATGTACTTTGGACAAACTGGATCTGTTGATAATTTCGGATAATTCCGCTGATTACGGCCCGTTTATCTTCCGCGTCAAGGCAATAGAACCCGTCTTCAGCCAGGGATGCCCGGGTTATAACAAAGGCCAGCACTTTCTTGATCAAATCCCTGGAGAGGTTCTCCCCCTTCCGAAATCCGACCGTTGCAACGGACACGTGGAATCCGATTGTATTCTCCTCAAAAGATATACTTTCTTCTTCCAGGCGAACCTTCAGCCTGCGTATCTGACCCTCCAGTTTCATACCGAATCGATCCGTATGAAAGATGTATAATCTGCCCGGTCGACCCTCAACGTAAAAACCTTTGGAGGATGAAGTGGCAAGGGCATTGTCAATGTGATTTTTAATCTTCTCCAGAACAATATTTTTTACCGTATCTCCCCAGATTCGGGTCAACGCGTCAAATTTTTCAACTGAAAGAACCGTGACATGGGAGACTTCCCCCTCCGACACTGCCAGATGAAGAAAATCCACGAGACGCTTCTCTCTGTTCTGCACAAAAGAGAGATAGAGATCACCCAGCGTATGTAGAAAATAGAGAGTCTTCTTCCCCAATTCCTTTGCCAGAATAAACATCTGCAGGTAGTTCCGGGATCTCATATCCTGAGTCATGGAGACAGCCAGTTGTTGGATTGCACGATGAAGAATCTGGACCCACTCAATCTCATCTCCAAGAAGAAGACGAGTCTCCGGTTTGGAAAGCCAGCCATCCAGCTCGGCTCGAATCGTATTATCGGTCCCTGCTGCATACCTCTTATCTTCACGTATAGACTGGATAGTGGCCTGAACCCACCTCATGTGAGGACTGATATCCATCTTGTCCTTGAATTCCGACATGAACACATGTTCCAGTTCATCCAGGTCCTTCAGAAGGTAGCCTTTCGTCACAAAATTTTTCAGGTCGTCAAAAAACTCACCCACCTGATTCCAGTATCTATCCAACATTCCCAGTTCAGAGAGCGCAGAGAGAAAGCCCTGGTGAAAGAAGTTCAAAACAGCAATCAAATTTGCAACCGGTGAACCGGACTGGTAGTACTGATACCCCAAACCCTGAAATTCTCTTTCCCTTCTGTCAGTGGATTGCCCGACAGCTGAAAGCATTGCTTCTTTTACTTCTGAGACAATCGCCATAGCCCCACTCTCGGACGAGCCGTCCACAATACAGCAATCAAGGACTTCACCCGGCTGACTGGACTCTATAAATTTTCTGAAAAGGCTCTCCAGTTCTTTCAAAATAGCCTTCCACTATCATATTTTGTAACAGTATACCAGAATTGGCCCCATGGAAGAAAAATGAGTCATAAGAAATTCCGTTCCTGATCTTACCTCTTTTTTGATAGAGTCAAATCATTCTGTCGATATAACCCCTGATGAGCATCTTAGGGAATCCGGTTGAACACTGCTGTGATATGATAAACATGGGAATTTACCGTGGGTTTAATGATTTGTCTGAAAGGCCCAACATCGAGAGGAGGATACCCGTGGGGTGGTTGATTTTTTACACACTTTTGGCTCTCGTCGTGTCATTCGCATGCTCTATCCTTGAGGCCACGCTTCTCAGCATTACACCAGCATTTGTCGCCACCAGTAGTGCGAACTTCCCTCACCTTGCAGAACGATTGAAACGGCTGAAGAAAGATGTGGAAAAACCCCTGTCCGCCATCCTCAGCCTCAACACCATTGCAAACACCTTAGGCGCTGCCGGAGTCGGTGCCGAAGCCGCATTTGTATTTGGAAGCCGATACGTGGGCATCACATCTGCCATCCTGACATTACTCATACTTTATGTTGCGGAAATTATTCCGAAGAGCCTCGGGGCGAATCACTGGAAGAAACTGGCACCTGTAGCCGCTTATGTGCTGCCGGTCCTGATCACCATCCTGGCTCCCCTGGTCTGGCTTGCCATGCTCATCGCCAGGCGGTTGAGAAAGCGGGGGTCCCTGCATCATGTCACTTCCCGTGAAGAACTATCGGCACTGGCGCAAATCGGCGCCACCTCAGGCGCAATAGACAACATGGAATCTACGCTTCTTCAGAACATGCTCCACTTTTCCTCACTGAAGGTCAGTGCGATCATGACTCCACGTACTGTCGTTTTTGCAATTCAGCAAAATCAGCTTGTATCTGACACAATCAATTCCCATCCTGATCTACCTTTTTCCCGAATCCCAATCTTCGGAGAAGATATTGACGATACAGTTGGTTTTGTCCTGAAAAATGATATTCTCATGGCACTCATAAAGGGCGAAGGGGATCGCTCACTGTACGAATTCTACCGTGAAATCCCCACTGTTCCGGATTTTCTTCCGCTTTTCCCTCTCTTTGAGCAATTGACAGGATCCAGAGAACATATCGCTCTGGTTGTGGATGAATATGGTGGTGTTGAAGGTATCGTTACACTGGAAGACGTAATCGAAACATTGCTGGGACTGGAAATCATGGACGAGCTGGACCAGGAAGAGGACATGCAGAAAGTAGCATTGAAGCTGCGGGAACGACGCCGGAAACGCCTGGAGGCAAACCGCCCCGCATCCGGAAATCCGGAAACATTGTAGAATCAGGTCAAGGTATGAATGAATTCGATATTGAAATTATACAGAGAAAATTGAGAACGTGCGTCATGATATGGTTTTCTTTCATTGTCAGTATCTTATTCTATGCAGGGATCGTAGAGTGGATGCAGCGCAGGGCAACTGAAACTGTCACCGCACAAAACAACTCTCTTCATCCGATTCTTCTGGTTCTGGTTGCCATCTGTTTTCTGGCGGCGGGAATTTCAAAGTATCTTTTGTTAAGAATTCCAGCTGAAAAAATAAATCTGGATACCGAAACCCTTGCCGGTCGCCTGGTAACCGCATCCCTGGTTTCACTGGCCCTGTCGGAAGCTATCTGTCTGATGGGCTTTGCAGAGTATTTCATCTTGCGCAACTATAATTCATTTTACCTGTTTTTCATTGTGGCAATGCTGGGAATGATCATGCATATGCCCCGCTACCCAAAATGGAAAACTTACCTGGAACAGATGACCGGAACCACTCTCCCAGAGGAACTACAGTAGGCGTCGGAAAAACAGGGAATTGGCCATCGTTTCCCGATCTTCACTTAGACTCAACCTTGTCTCTACTTATCTGCAGAAAGAAAACTGGCTACCGCTTCCGATTCATCGGTAAACACTTCGAAGATGGAGAAGAGTTGAGCAATTTGAAGAATATCCTGTATTTTCTGCGAGATGTTCAACAACTTCAACTGTCCGTTTTCCCTGTGTGCTTTGATGAGACAGCTCACCAGTTCTCCGGTACCTGAAGAATCAAGGTACGACACCCTGGCCATGTTCAATACAATTTGACGCTGACCTTCCTCTATAAGTTTTTCAATTCGCTTTCTGAGCGTGGTGTCTCCCGAACCAATGGTAATCTTGCCTTTCAAATTCAAGATTTTAACAGTAGAAACAGATTTTTCTTTTATTTCCAGCATACTTACTCCCCCCTGAAATCTCTTTCCATAATCAATTTAAAGGAACCGGGTTTCCCTTGCGTGGAAACCCGGTCCATGGCATTTTGAATAAACAGAAAACCCCGCCCCGATGAGCGAAGCAGGTTTTCCGGAGCCGTGGGGTCCGGCATATTTTCCAGAACCACGCCTTTCCCCCGATCCGAAACCGCAAATTTCATTCCCTTGCCGGTTGCTTCAATGGTGAATTCTACTGGGACTTCAGGGTTCTCTAAGTTTCCATGTCGAATGGCATTGACAAGCGCCTCCTGAATTCCAACCCAGCACCAGTACCGAAAGTCTTCTCCACCCGCATCAACTGCATCCATGAAATTGTCAAACGCCTGCTTCGTTGCGTCCAACAGCTTCAAGTTGGAGCTCAGTGTAACTTTCAGCCCAGTCCCCATGATTCCTCCTGTTACTTATACCGTTTCATCAACTCATAGAATTCGCTGTCTGTGGAAAGAATCAGTGTCTGTTCCGGTGAAGCAGTTGCCTTCAGCGCTTCCAGGCCCTTCAGGAACTTGTAAAGATTCTGGTCCTGAGAATAGGTATCCGCATAGATTTTTGTTGCCTTAGCGTCTGCCTTTCCCTTAATCTCCTCAGACTTCCGATAGGCCTCCGATTGGATTCTTTCCAGTTCCCGCTGAGTTTTACCAATTATTTCCGCCTTTCTTCCCTGGCCTTCTGAGCGATACTGCTCAGCAATCCGTTGTCGCTCACTGATCATTCGCTCATAGACTTTGTATCGTACGGATTTTTCATAGTTCAGGCGTTTGATGCGAAAATCAACCATCTCAATTCCGTAGGTGGGCGTCACTTTCCGGATTTTCTCAAGAATCAATTTGCTTATTTTTTCCCGACCGATATCCACATGAAAGTCCTGCTGGTCAACCGGTCCTGAACCGGCACTTATCGTCAGATTCATCGGCCGGTTGGTGGTACGAACCACTTCAATCAGGTTGAATTTCGCCACATTTACCCGGGTTTCCCCGTCAATAATATCATCCAGACGTCCCATTGCACTCACTTCGTTCGTCATGGTCTCAAAAAACAACAGAGGCTCCGAAATCCGCCATCTCGCATAGGTGTCCACCCAGATATATTTTTTGTCCTTTGTGGTGATCTGATTGGCATCTCCATCCCACTCAAGCCAGCGCTTATCAAAGAAATTTGCCTTCTGGATCAGAGGAATCTTGAAGTGAAGACCGGCATCTTTGATTGGATCACCCACTGGTTTTCCGAACTGAGTAATGACGACCTGCTGAGTTTCGTCCACTACAAAAACCCCGCCACTGGCCACAAATAGCACAACTATGACAATCGCTACGATCAATCCACCCGCGGCCTTCATTTCACCACCCCCTGTCCAAGATTCAGAAACGGCAGAACAGATTTTGCCTTCTCGTCAATCACAACAATTTTCCCGATCTTCGGAATAATGTCCTTCATAGTTTCAAAATACAACCGCTTCTTGGTAATCGCCGGGCCCTTTTTGTACTGCACCAGCACATCCCGGAACCTGGCCACGTCGCCATGGGCCTCGTTCACCCGTCGAACCGCATAGCCTTCCGCTTCCTGGATCCTCTGTAGGGCTTTCCCTTTTGCTTCCGGAATTACCTTGTTGTACTGAGCCAGAGCCTGATTGATCATGTTTTCCTTTTCCTGAATTGCCTGGTTCACCTCGTTGAATGAGGGTTTGACAGGGTCCGGGGGATTCACATCCTGGAGTACCACCACGTTCACAGCCAGTCCTGTGTCATACTGTTTGCAAAGTTCCCGGATCATATCCAGAGCCGCCATGGAGATCTCCTCACGTCCTGTAGTGAGGACCTCATTAATAGAGCGATCTCCCACTACTTCCCGCATAGATGCCTCGCAAATGTTACGGAACGTCCCCTGAATATTTCGAACCCGGAAAAGGTATTTCACCGGATCCTTAATTTTGTACTGGACAATCCACTCAATTTCCCCGATTCCAAGATCTCCTGTCAACATCATGGATTCTCCGGAGAAATTGCGAGTGGAATACTCGGACCGGATACCGGCCTGCAGGGTACGAAATCCAAACTCCATTTTCTGCTGGCGCTTGATTGCCACTTTTGTCACCTTTTCCACCAGTGGAATCTTGAAATGAAGGCCCGGTGTTTCTGTACGTGTAAACTTGCCAAACCGCTGAATAACACCCATCTCTTCCGGTTGAATAGTGTACCAGCTTCCCAGCACCAGAATCAGCAAGGGTACCAACCACAGCAGATTGGCATAACGCATAATTTTTTCCTTCGGAATCTTGATCTCCGAAATGTCAAATACCTGTTGGTTCATAAGAATCCTCCTCTCTATTGTTGTTCTCATTCTATCACAGGTTTAAAAGGCAGGGTTGAGATTGAGCCTGTTTTTGAGACATGAGGACACCAGAAAAGACGCAAACTCATCAATGTCTCGTCAAATTCATTCCTACTTCCAGACCTTTATCTCCTTGCCTTTCCCTGTAGAGAATACCTCGCTGAGTTTCAATCTATTCATTCACAAAAAAGGGCGGTATAAACCACCTTATAAGATATGAATACAATACTGAAAATCAGCGGACAGCCACAAAGCCCTGAAAAGAAGTTGCTTGTTTATTTGTTTTAGTTATGAAAGATCGCCCCACTCTATTTTTTTTGCGTCCCCACTTTCTCACTTCACAGCAATGTCTTTTCTGGTAGACTAAGATCATGAAGAAACGATTGAGAAGGAGGCAGAAATGACTGCAAGAGAAACTGTTCGCCAATACTTTGAGAACCACCGGGATGAAATCCGGAAAACCATAGTGGATCTGACCCGGGAAATGTGCGCAGAAAAAACCGTGAATGTCGTTTCGGAAAAGCTGCCGGAATTTCCCTTTCTGAAAATCCGCGGAGAAGAATACCGGGTTGCGAAGATTGTGAAACGGGCAATGGATGAAGCCAAAATCCCTTACAACGAATACGCCAGGATGGAAGGCAGACCCAATATCATCGGATTACTGGGGAAAAATGCAAACGGGAAACGGCTGATGATACCGGGGCACATGGATGTGGTACCTGCCGGTGAGGGCTGGGACACCGATCCCTATGAGGTGATTGAAAAAGACGGTTTTCTCTATGGAAGAGGCGTGTTGGACAACAAAGGTCCCCTTGCATCCATCCTTGCGGCCGCAATTGTACTAAAAGAAAGCGGCATTGACAATGAACTGGAAGGTCAGCTTCAGATTGCAGCGCTGTCTGATGAAGAAGCGGAAGACCCGGACGGGATTGATTATGGAATCGGGTATCTCGTAGACGAAAAACTCGTGGATCCGACCATTTCGATCATTCCTGACATCGGAGAAAACATGGAGAGAATTGACATTGCCGAGAAGGGACGGACCCTGGTGAAGATTACGGCCATCGGGAAACAGGCCCACGGTTCTACGCCGGAGCTGGGCATCAACGCGGTGTACATGATGTCAAAACTCATCAATGAGATTGAGCAACTGAAGTTTGAATACGAGTTGCATCCCGTTCTCGGTGAACCCTCTCTGAACTTGGGTGAAATCCACGGCGGTGCCGCTCCCAATATTGTGCCAGGGACCTGTTACATCTACCTGGACATCCGCACAGTGCCCGGAATGACAAAAGACAGCGTGTTAGCTCAACTCCAGGGCTGTGCGGATCGCGTTGTAGGCGGGAAGTTTGAACTGAATTGCATGTCCTGGAACGATGCCCACGGAGTGGATCCGGAAAACGAGGTGGTGTATGCGATCCAGCGCAATGCAGAAGAGATCCTGGGATTCAAGCCGGAAACATTCGGAATGGGTGGCGGAACCTATGCCAAAACAATGAACCTCGCCGGCATCCTGGCAGTGGGCTGGGGTCCCGGAGACGACGAGGCGTATCATGTAGAAAACGAGTACGTTGAAATCAAACAGCTGGTGGACTTCGCTGAATTAACCTGTCTTTTAGCCATTGATCTGCTCTCATAAGAGAGTAGGAGTAGGAGTAGGAGTAGGAGTAGGAGTAGGAGGAAGACCGGGAAATGAACAGGCAATTGTTCGGGCTGAAAAGCTCTCGGCAGGGGCTGGCAAATCAGCCATTCCCTGTCTTTTCTTCACCCAACCTTGCCTTCTGCTCAACCTCAAACCTGGCCCCAAAATGAGTAACACAGCAATCTCTTCGTTCATCAATTATCTCATTGTGGAGAAGGGATTATCCGCCAACACCATTGAAGCGTATCGGAACGACATCGTGTTGTTCCAGAATTTTCTGGAACTGGAAAATGTGGACATGGTGTCTGTGGGGGAGGAAACAGTTACCCGCTATGTGGCTTTTCTCTTCAATGCGGGATATTCCCCCCGTTCCATCATGCGGTTCAGTTCCAGCCTCCGCCACCTCTACCGCTTCATGGCGGAAGAGGGAATGATTCCGGAAAATCCCACAGACATACTGGAAACACCCCGGGCATTTCGCCTGCTACCGAAGTATCTGACCGATGGAGAAGTGGAAACCCTGTTGTCGCTGCCGGATGTGGAAACGCCGCTGGGCCAGCGGGACAAGGCTATAATTGAGCTGTTGTACGCCACCGGCCTTCGGGTATCGGAACTGATCAACTTGAAGGTTAACGACCTGAACATGGCCGATTGCTTCCTCATTACCTTCGGAAAAGGGGCAAAAGAACGACTGGTACCATTCACCGACACCGCCCGGAACTGGGTGGAACACTATTTGAACGATGGGCGGATTGCCACTTTGAAAGGGAAAGACAGTTATGTACTTTTTCTAAACCGTTTCGGAAACGCCCTGACCCGACAGGGGTTCTGGAAAATCCTGAAAGCTTATGGCAGAAAAGCCGGCATTGGGGACAAACTCTCTCCCCACACCCTGCGCCATACCTTTGCCACCCACCTGTTGGAACACGGAGCGGATCTCCGGGCTGTACAGATGATGCTGGGGCACTCTTCCATCACAACCACAGAAATCTACACCCACATCAGCATGGATAGGCTGAAACAGGTCTATTTCAAATTTCATCCCAGAGCAAATGAAGAATAGGGGCCAGCAGGGCGGCACAAGCCGCCCTCATCCGTCTTTCAGCGTCATTAAATCCCTGACCCTTTTGAATGAACAATCGGTTCCAGCGGACGGCGTAGCGCCGCCGCTGGAACCGATTGTCAGCTGACCATTTTTTCGCTTTCCTGTCAAAAGCCCTTAATGTGGCTTATGCTAGGTCAAAACGGTCAAGGTTCATTACTTTATTCCAGGCCGCTATAAAGTCATGTATGAACTTCTCATGGGAATCATCAGATCCGTAGACTTCCGCTAAGGCCCTGAGTTGTGAATTCGAACCGAAGATTAGGTCAACACGGGTGCCAGTCCACTTGAGTTCGCCCGTTGTGCGATCACGACCCTCGAACACGTCATCGTCTTCTGAAGTTGCCTTCCACGTCGTGCGGATGTCGAGCAGGTTGACAAAGTAGTCATTGCTGAGCATCTCTGGCCTTTTCGTGAAGACGCCGTGCTGCGACTGTTCGAAGTTTGCATTCAACACACGCATACCGCCGACAAGAACCGTCATCTCGGGTGCAGTCAGCGTTAGCAATTGTGCCCGATCGAGCAGTAGTTCTTCTGCTGAAACCGCGTATTTCGTTTTCAAATAGTTGCGGAACCCATCTGCTACCGGTTCGAGCACCGAGAAGGAGTCCACATCGGTTTGTTCCTGCAACGCATCGGTGCGTCCCGGCGTGAACGGAACTTGCGTGTCATATCCGGCGTTCTTCGCGGCCTGCTCCACGGCGGCGCAACCGCCAAGGACGATCACATCAGCTAGCGAAATCATCTTCCCGCCAGACTGTAGGTCATTGAACGCCTTCTGAATCCCCTCAAGAGTTTTGAGCACATTCGCTAATTGGGCAGGTTGATTAACTTCCCAATCCTTCTGCGGGGCGAGACGGAGGCGCGCTCCGTTTGCCCCACCGCGTTTGTCAGAACCACGGAAAGTTGCCGCCGACGCCCATGCTGTCGAAACCAACTCGGAGAGCGACAGTCCCGATGCGAGTATTTTGCCCTTGAGGTCAGCAATGTCCTTTTCGTTAACCAAGTCATATGTGACTTCAGGGACGGGGTCTTGCCACAGCAATTCTTCCGATGGCACCAACGTGCCAAGATAGCGTGATCGAGGGCCCATGTCACGGTGGGTCAGCTTGAACCACGCACGGGCGAAGACGTCCGCAAATTCATTGGGGTTCTCGTAAAAGTGCTTGGAAATAGGCCCATAGATTGGGTCCATCCTAAGGGCAAGGTCCGTGGTAAACATGATGGGCGCGTGTCGTTTCGAAGGGTCATGAGCATCCGGGACGAGATCAGCTGCCGCTGGATCGGTTGGAACCCATTGCCAGGATCCTGCGGGGCTCTTCTCTAAATTCCAGTCGTATTTGAACAGGGTCTCAAGAAAGCTGTTATCCCACTGGGTCGGCGTCGGAGTCCAAGCCCCTTCCAGTCCGCTACCGATCGCGTCAACGCCTTTACCGGTACGAAAGCTGCTCTTCCAGCCAAGGCCTTGCTCTTCAATTCTGGCACCCTCGGGTTCACGGCCAAGCCGTGCCGTATCGCCAGCACCGTGGGCTTTGCCAAAGGTGTGTCCGCCGGCGATCAGTGCCACAGTTTCTTCGTCGTTCATGGCCATGCGTGCAAAAGTTTCACGAATATCCTGTGCGGCCGCAAGTACGTTCGGTTCGCCGTTCGGTCCTTCCGGATTTACATAGATTAGGCCCATTTGTGTGGCGGCAAGAGGATTCTCGAGCTGCCGATCTTTTGAGAAACGCTTTTCACCAAGCCATTCTGTCTCTGGACCCCAGTACGTGTCCTCCTCAGGTCCCCAGATATCCTCGCGACCGCCGCCAAAACCGAACGTCTTGAATCCCATAGATTCCAACGCACAGGTTCCGGCGAAGATCATGAGGTCAGCCCATGAGATTTTACTGCCATATTTCTGCTTGATCGGCCAGAGTAGCCGACGCGCCTTGTCCAGATTCACATTGTCGGGCCAGCTATTGAGTGGAGCGAAGCGTTGGTTGCCAGTAGAGGCACCGCCGCGGCCGTCTTTGGTTCGGTACGTACCAGCACTGTGCCACGCCATTCGGATGAAAAGCGGCCCGTAGCTTCCATAATCAGCCGGCCACCAGTCCTGCGAGTCGGTCATTAACGCAAAAAGGTCTTTTTTGAGGGCATCCAGGTCGAGCTTTTTGAATTCTGTGGCGTAGTTAAATGTCTTGCTCATAGGATTAGACAGTGCTGAATGCTGGTGAAGAATTTGTAGATTCAACTGTTTCGGCCACCAGTCCTGGATTGATGCGGCTCTGCCAGGATTGGGTTTGTTAGATCCGCCCGTTACCGGGCACTTGTTCTCTTCATTCATCTTCGTTCTCCTTTCTTTTCAGGTTTGGATTTGTACAGCATGAACAACCCGATCGGGAATCTGTTCCCCTGCGGTCAGAGAAGTCTGATTATCTGCGACGGGTATTCCCGCAACTGTCGTTAATGTTTTGTGTTTACTCATTTTTTGTTTTCTCCTTAAATGACTGATTATTTCTCAAAACCACCACGTACCCGGTAAGCATCCGCCGTGGAGTGATGGCTGAATATCTGTCACGCCACCCGGGCGGTAACTCACCTACCGCTTCATCATGATTTCAAAGTCTTCAAAAAGAGACTGTAAATCTTCTTCGTGTTCGACTTCATCCTGAAGAATCTGCAACACGATGTTGTATGTGACCGGATCCTTCATCATGGTGATCTCGAGGATGTTTTTATACACTCCGATTGCGCATTGTTCTCCCTTGATGTTCTGATTCAGGATGGTCTCCACAAATGAGTCATCCGGTGCATCATAGCCGCAGTTGGTCATGTCGTACCACTTCTTCGGCTCAATTACAGGCGTTCCACCGAGCTGGACAATCCGCAAAGCCAGCATGTCTGCGTGGCGCAGTTCATCCATGGCATGTTGCAGCAACTCGGCAATAACCGCCTCTTTCATTGGCCCTTTGACCACCCTTGCGCCGAGCCAGTATTGATAATAGGCAAACCACTCATCAGAAAAAGCCCGGTTGAGCAGGTTCAATAGTTCCTGAACATCCATTCCGACAATTTCAATCCCTTTACTTCCCATTTTATTCCTCCTTTCCTTCTTTTGCGTTCACACAGCAGTAAAATGAACGAAAATCCGGAATTTATTTATTTGTAACCTGACCTTAATAAGCATAATTCTTATTTATGACCTTGTCAAATGATTCTTCACAATTATCTGAACCGCCTGTTGTTGAAGGCAATTATCTTTACTCTGAGGCCGGACTCAGCGTAAACCTCTGAACATGAGGACCTTCTCTTCAGTTTCTCACAAATTATCTCTCATTTAGTCCGCTCTTAATGGACTGCCCCTGTTCAGTTTGTTTCCGCCGAAACGTCAGCTTCCGCCACAACCCTTCAAAACTGAACTGGCGCCATGCCCAGCCCATCCATTTAATAAGGGAATGGGCCAGCCACAACGCCCAGGCTAACATCAGGAAACGGTAAAACCATATTGAAATGGACAACACCCAGACTTCGGGAAGTCTTCCCGCCGAAAAATCCTGATACCATCGAAGATAATCCATACTGGAGCCATTCCCGACAATGTACATTTCCGGCCGGCCCATCAGCCCGGCGTAAACAATGGCCAGCAGAATGCCAAGGGCAATGCAGGTGAGCGCCACCAGTCCCAGCTGGAGAAAATCAAATTTCCACGGGCTCAGCTCCCGGCTGTGTTCACTGCCTCGGAATGCCAGCAGAGAAAACCAGCCGACAATGAAAATGGACTGAATCAGCCCCCCCTGGGTTAACCCCACTCCCAGCAGTATCCACTCCCAGCGGGAAAGGGGGGAACCGGGGATTGCCCCGAGAATGAAGGCAACAAGGATCATTAACAGGAAAATACTCCAGAACCGTACAGCCGGCCCCTCAGTGGGGCCACCCACAAACAGCGGCCAGCGGTCATGGGGTAAAGAAATGTCAGTTTTAATATTTGCCGCCTCTGTGGCAAGTCCAACTGACGCCGTTCCCGTCCACATACCCAGTGTTCTCATTTCTTTCAAGTCAATTCGAATGTGCTGTTTTTGAGGTACCAACGGCAATATCAACCGCTTATCTTCCCGCTGTACCGGCACCATAGATTCATCCCTCTTTATGGTTTCCACCTTCATACCATCCGGCAACGTCAGTGAAAAATCCTGGCCCAGACTGCTGTTCACGTCCAGCTCCAGGATGGTTTTTCGCACCCGGGAACCGACGCTGATCCTCCTGGAAATTTTACTGACCGTTGCAGTGGGACCGGGAATGGCTTCCGGCCGGGTGATGTATAACACCATGGATTCCCCTGGCCAGGGCTTCCATAACGGGGTGTCCCCGTAGCCTTCCAGTTCGTAAACAGCTGTGCCCTCCCCGGTCTCCACATGCCAGACCGGAGACGCGGTAACGCCCCAGGTTTCCACCCAGCGTGCCGCGTCTGCGGCTTTCAAGTTAAGGATTGAAGTAACTGCTAACCTGCTTTCCCACACAAAAGAATCCTGGTCGGCTGACAAGCTGACAGCTATTTTTCCGTCCTTGATCTTGCTGTCGTCCGACGAAAGGACTTGCTCCCCTTCGAGAAGCGGCAGCAGCAGCGAAATCGCTTTTCCCTTCGCCGACAATCGGTAAACGGTAGTCTGAACGTGCCAGTTCATTCCCAGTTCCAGGAAACGCTGCACTGACACCAGTGGTTCTGTGGCAATCAAACCAAAATCATCCCCGGAATTTCCGGTTTTCCGTACTTTTCGGGAAAAGAATATCTGCTTTTCCGGTACATTGTTTTTCCCAATTCCAGTAACAGCCCAACCCGGGGCATGGATCGTGAGATAGTGGGGTTTCAGCAGGTAACTCCACTCCCAGTCTGCCGCCGCGGGGATCATGCCGTCCAACTGAACGCTGTGAATTCCTTTCGGTACAAGGAGCCACAGGTAGCCGTTTTTCCGCATCACAATGGCCTTGCCACCATCCACGGTAACAGAAACCGGAGACCATACCGGCAATTGCCCCGGCAATGGAACCGCAGTCTGGATCATGGCACTGATTTCCAGTCGGCAACGGAGGCGTCCATTTCCCACTGTCAGGGAAGCGCTGGAAATGTCCGCGCAGACCGGGTAGCAGGGTGCCGGCCTTGTCAACCGGTGTTTCAATTGTTTCAACAGGGTCTGATCGGGCATCTGAGCCCGGATGGGCAGGACAAAAAGGACAAGAATGGCTACTGCTGCGACCCGTTTCCATTTGAAGGATCGGGGCCAACTCAGCGGCACGCCCAGCATCAGGGCCACCATCCAGCCCACAAGAATCAGCATCGTAAGCACCAGTATTTTTCTCAGAAGAGGGGGAATCAGAATGGGCCGTATCTTTTCGGAAGCCGTCACCGGGCCGCTCCACGTCAGAGACATAACGTTACCAGTCCACTGGGGAATACCAGGACCGGTTTGAATCCGGGCATCCGGCGAAAGTGCCAGGTTCTGTTGTGAATAATAATTTTGTCTCCCCTTACCTCCGGAAAACGAATCAGACACTGGCGCTGCCGCCGACACTTCCTCCATGGACAGCTCTTGGTTCACATATTCCATTTTCTTTTTCTCTGCCGGGGGGCTTTTCAGTGCTCTCCGCATTGTTCTGTGGGACTGAATGAAAGAAAACATTGCGTGGGTCGGGTCCAGTTGGGGATAGAGAACCGACTGAATCTCCCGCCCGAAAAACGGTACAAGAATCAGAATCAATGAAAGAATCGCCAGATTCCGCCACCAAACCACCAATTTCCGCATTCGGCCCTCCGGCACAACCCGGAGCAGGGCCAGGGGCATCAGAAGGAAAAACCAGCTGTACCGTGCTGCTCCCGGTTCGTGGAAACTGAGCGCAAAGCCAAAAAAGACCACAACAGCTGATTTCACACCCCACAGCCGGTAAGCGGCCAGGGAAAAAAGCAGCAACAGGAAAAGATCCAGCAACGTCCACGCGCTGACCCAGTCTCCCCGGACCTGTTCCGCGCCGGGACAGAAAAACAATCGCCAGCCCGGGGGAAGATGCAGGCTCATAGACAACTTGTCCACATCGGTGAGCCAACCTACAGCCGGTATCGGACCCCGTTTCGGGATACGTCCAACCGCTTCCAGTTTTACCTTGTTTGTTCGAATCTCCACCCCAGCGTTCCCGGTAGCAGGATTGCGGGTAATCAATTGTCCCTTGCCGTCCATTCTTATCCGTCCTGGAATCTCAGAAGGGGACACATCCAGGCGCCGGGTCTTGTTCAGGTTCCCGTTCATGGTGTCCTGATAGATAAAACCATTTCCTTTTTCCCGCAACCAAAGGTTTCTTTTCAGGAAGATTTCCCGGGGAACCGCACTGCTGCTGTTTCCCTTCATCCGCTCCTTCAACACCAGGGGATTTTTGTGGTCCCATTGGTAAACCGGATAAGACTTCCATGTGGCAGGGATGCTGGTCTGACTCGGGTCAATTTGTGGTGCACCGGTGATGTCCAGCAGACGAAATGCCGGATCTCCCTCAAACGCCACGTACTCGCTGTGAAAAATCGGTGATAAATCTGCTGAAAATGAGAGAGAGGTAATGTCGTGGGTCCGAAAGGATCTTAGCTCAACGTTCCATGTACCCGACCTCACCTGGACAGTCAGTTTCCCTTCTGAATCCACTGCAGCAGGCAGCTTGCTCATCACACTTGACAGTTGCCAGCCCGCCGGCAGTACGGTCCCCATTTTTTCTTCCCGGCTTCGCCCCGACACACGAATCTCTATATGCGTGGTCAGCCAGAGGGGGATTCCGTCTTTCAGAAGACGATATGCCTTGATCTCCATTGCATCCTTATCTGCCCGGGTCTCCTGACGTCGCTTCAACCACAACCGCCCCTGGTTGTCCAGCGCCGGGAAAGGGATATTCTTCCCTGCGACGCTCAGACGGATAATGCCTGCTGCAGGGGGGATGGTAATTTTCTGGGGAATGGCCGCCCATCTGAATTTTCCAGCTATAGTTGCCGTGCCCGGTTTCAATCGAACCATGGGGCGTCCATTGGACAACACCACCGGTACCGGTCGTCCATCCACCCTTACATCCACCGGCCAGAGTTCATCGTCGCCCGGAAGAGCCAGGCCAACATCCCGGAAAACGCGGACTTCCTGGGAGAAGATTCCACCACGGGCTGACGCCTGAATCTTCAACGCACCGGGCCACAGACATAGATGGGTTTTCGCGTCATTGTACGGGGAGGGACAATTGGCATCAGGACTGTCCCACATGACCCAGCCGGTCCAGGGTTTCAGCGGTTCGGGGATCGTGTTTCCCGCCATCAACGGACTCGCCGCAAGCAATAAAAAGAGTACTAGTTTCATGGAATGCCATCCTTTTGGAGATTGGTTTACTGTTTGAATGATAAAACAGTGAGAAAGCCCGCGTCAAGTAAAGAAGCCGACCGGAAGCCGGGCGACCTACTGATTGATGCGGTTTTGCCAGAACGATTCCAGAAGATACTCCAAATCAAACTAAGACGGAGCGCCATTCAGCGCTCCGCCGTCTTTCTATTTCTTTTCCATTTTTTTAAGCGGTCAGTGCCTGCCATGCCTTCTTCACCATCCAGACCATCACGAAAATCCCGGCCACCAGTGAAACCAGAAACAGAACCATGGGCGAATACTCCGATGCCATTTTCAATTGATCCAGGGTAAAGAATTTTCCAAGATAACCGGTCCTGAGAAAGGCCCGCATGAAAGTCATGAGATAGACCAGCACTGTCAACACTACGGTAGTCGCAAGCACTTTTTTGCGAAAAGAAAAGACCAGCATCAATACAACCAGGATCAGCGCCAGGACAAATAGTCCGGTTGCGAGTCCGTTCTTCCCCATGAACATCATCATCACCGGTTTCGGCTGACTGGCAAGGAACCAGATGCCAAGGAGAATGGAGATAATCGTAAACATATTGAAAACCTTCATCCCCACAGCTTCTCCATAGGCAGCGAGCTCCGGATCACTCTTTGACTTCAACCTGGTGATGAGGGCGGTATAAAGACCTCCGACGGCGATGGCACCGATCACCATGTGTAAGTACCGGGGCAGAAAGGTGGGATGACCGGAGGCCAGCATTGTTCCACTCATGTGTTGAAAGTAACCGGAAAACTTGTCCGGCAGCGTCATCAACAACATGTTGTTGCTGAGAAAGTAGGCAATGGTAATGAACAGTATGAACACAATGGAAATCACCCATCCGCCTGCCTTCCCCAGCTTTTCAAAGCGAAAATCATATAAATAAGCACCGAAATAGGCCAGGATGAGGATGGGAATAATCAGGATCCAGAAAGCAGCCATCAGGATAGAGCTGGTATAAAAAAACTGCCCGTAAAGCACTTGAACAAAGAGCAGAGGTGCCACCCCGAAAGTGACAGTAAAGGCAACCAGCAGTGGTAGAAGGATAGCCAAGAAATAGGCCAGTCTGCGATTTACTTCGCCTCCTTTGAAGCGCTGAACCATCGAGATACCGGCTGAACCCAGCATGGCGTTCATAAAGAGAAGGTGAATGGGAAAGGTAAGGAGGAGGAGGAATTGAAGCCAGCCCCATGCCACAGGGAGAGCGTCCGGTGTGGGAATAAATTGATCGTTCATTTCTGACCTCCTTTCAAAGAATTCAGATAGTCCGCGAGGTCTTCTTTCTCTGCTTTCGTTCCCTCCATCGGCGGCATCTCTTCAACAAGCTGATTCAGTTTGTCCAATGCGTCCCTGATTTTTGCCCGATCCCATGCGGCAGTCTTTTCAGCAAGGTCCGAAGATGCGTGGCAAGGGGAACAGTGGTCCTCAAAAACCCTCTTTCCATCCACTGAAGGGACAACAGGTTGCACAGCTTCTTTATGATTCAGGGAATATAGGAATGCGACAAGCTGGTCCTTTTCAGCGAATGTTCCATCATACGGCGGCATCTCTTTCACAAGCTGGTTCAATTTGTCCAATGCAGTCCTGATTTTTTGTTGCTCCCAACCAGCAGTTTTTTCAGCCAGATCCGCCAGCTCATGGCAACTGGAACAGTTTTCTTCAAACAACATCTTTCCCGAATTGTTTCCTGCATTAGACGGTTTTGGCTCACTCACATCCTTGCCGTTCAAATCCCCCGCAATGAAGGCGGCCAGTGCCTGTGCTTCTTTCGGCGTCCCGGCAAATGGCGGCATGAAATAACGGACTTTGTGAATTTTCCCGATGTATTTCGCCAGTGCGGTGTAACTCATGGACCTGGTCCGGGCAATGATATCGTTGTTGAACCCGCCGATTGTGTGACAGGCATAGCACTGATTGATGAACAGCTCCCTTCCGGCGGCAGACCGATTCTCCGGTGTTATGGTTCGGTTTCGAATCCACCTGGCTGTCTTGAGAAAGCCCTCTTCCTGCAGCATCGGCACATCACTTTTCAGGATTTCATTTGAGTACATGAACTCGTTGACAACGAAGGGCCGTCTTGCCGCTTCCCTTGTCCATTCAAATGAACCCACAATCAGAAACCCACAGATAAAGGCCAGAACCGCCACCGGTTTCAAGTTCCAGGAAGGTTTTGCGATCCCGGCAATCAAGGTGATAATCATGATGCCCACAGCTCCCCAGAATCCCCAGCGTAAGGCTGAAGCAATGGTTGGAGACTGGCCCGTCACAAGATTGTGGGCGTGGGTCGGCAGCACTGCCACATACCATAGCCCGCTTGGAATGGCCAGGATCAGAGAAACCAGTGTCCATTTGCCGGAAAAACGCGTCATGATCTCTTTCACAGCTGGTTCTTTTGTAAATGAGGCAGTCAGATAACCGTATGCTCCCGCCAGCATCGTGGCAATGAAGGTGCGGAAAAACACCGACGGCACAAAAGACGGATTGAAAAATCCACGCCAGAAGTTGTGATGGGCCAACCATGTACCAGGTGTCAGCATAAAGTCAATAATGCCGGTAATCAGAAACAGTGATATCCATGCGCTGATGAAGTACACCCAGCCGATGGCCACGTGGGTTCTGTCATCCATTTTGCCAAAGGTGTAGAAATAGATAAATGCGGCGGAAATTTCCAGTATGAAAAAGACCCATTCCGTGGCCCATCCGAACACAAAGTTGTGAATCACGAGGGAAATACCGCCCGGGTTTACCAGTGCGACAATAAACCAGATTCCCACCCCGGTAATGGAACCGTATACCATGGTAAGGAGCAGGAAAAATTTGGCATGGCGTTTTGTGAAGGCTAAAATGCCAGGATCCTGTTCACGCAATCCCTTTTTTTCGGAGTATACCAGATACAGCCCGCCACCCACCGCAAAATGCGAGACAAATACGTGGGTAACGGCAATCAGGGCTATCAGAAAACCGCCACCAATCGTGGGCAAGTACCACACAGGAAAATTCATACGTCCCCCCCGTTGTTGATTTCATATCTCAAGCTCAATTATACTGAAAACGACCTTCCATGACAATGACGGTGTGGTAGAATAAAGCTGAATTTAAAGCGAAAAAGTTGGAGGTGTCCTTTGGGACAGGTCAATTTTAGTGATTTGGGAAAAAAGATGGCTGCTGAACCCAGCGCATCCGAAAGGCTTCAGTTGCTGGTCAGCGCTATGGGGATAACATTTGATCTCCCACAGGAAGACGTTACCGTCATGGCAGAGGGCAACGGAGTTCTGATTTTCCGGCACCCGAAATCCCTTGCAAAATCTACAGTTCCCATCACAGCAAAGTCCATTGCCGGGCAAACCTTTCAGCAAAACAAGGTCTATGTGTTCAATAACCTCAGTGAAATTCAACATGTGGAACTGTTTGAGCATTTTGTACCAAGGGAGGGGGGCGCATTGCCGATTCAACGGATGATTTCCTGTCCCATCCCCGGCAAATCCGGTCCCAGGGGTGTGCTTCAGGTATGCAGAAAAGGAAAGATTCGGGATAGCGTAGCCCCTTTTTCGCGGTCGGACACCGATACCATTATTTCTCTCGCAAGAGTCGCGGGACAACACCTCCTGAGATAGCTGCTTCATGAAAGCCGGAAAATATAATATGGAGTAATCAATGCTTGTAAAACCTTACACAGAACTCAAACCGGAAAAAGTGGAGATGGAAGGCACAGTAAACACTACGATTCGGTGGCTGATAGCGGAAAAAGAAGGTGCCTCAAATTTTTTTATGCGGCTGTTTGAAGTGGAACCCGGAGGCCATACTCCCTTTCACAGTCATCCAGGAGAACACGAAATTTTTATCCTGGATGGCAAGGGAAACCTGAACAGTGAGAGCGGACCGAAGTCCCTGTTGCCAGGGACATTTGCGTTTGTTCCGGGAGGAGAAAAGCACCAGTTTGAGAACACGGGCAGTCAGCCGCTAAAATTTCTCTGTATTATCCCCTCGGATTATTAGGAATATAAGAAAAGGTGCCTTTTCAGGCACCCCTTCTTTAATGCATTTGTATTGTCGCAGAACGACTCAGATCAGTAATTTTCTGCCATAACTTCAAAATAAGCCTGTGGATGGGCACATGCCGGACACACTTTTGGAGCTTCAGGGCCTTCGTGAATATATCCGCACTTGGTGCATTTCCAACGGGTAGGCTGGTCCTTCTTGAAAACTTTTCCTGCTTCAATATTGGCAGCCAGTTTCAGATATCGCTGTTCGTGGGCCCATTCCACTTTCGCAATATTGCGAAACAATGCGGCAATCACGGGAAATCCCTCTTCTTCCGCCACATCGCCGAAAGTAGGGTACAACTCAGTGTATTCCTCGTTTTCACCTGCTGCTGCAGCTTTCAGGTTCTGTAGCGTAGTCCCCAGCTGAACCGGATAATCGGCATCCACGTTCACAATTACCGCCTCGTCGGCGCCCATTCCGGCCACCATTTCCTTGTAAAAATTCTTGCCGTGGATTCGCTCGTTATCCCCGGTTTCCAGAAACAAGGCTTCAATCTGCTTGTATCCTTCTTTCCCCGCCACGGACGCATACATGGAATAGCGGTTGCGTGCCTGGGATTCTCCGGCAAAGGCTTTCATCAAATTTCCAAGTGTCTTTGTCCCTTTCAATGATTTTGTCATTTCCCCTCCTTTTTAAAATGGCTGAACAGTTCCGAACAGCCTGATTCTCTTCATCTAACCTGTTTGCTCCGCGCACATTCATCACATACGGTTTCGAAAACCACCATTTTACTCAACACTTTGTACCGGGCACTCACAGCTTTCGGCACCGGGATGCTGTCAAGCTCGGGAGATTCAAAATCCACAATCCGACCACACCGAACGCACTGGACATGGTGATGGGGCAAAGGATTGGTGTCAAAGCGAAGGCCGTTCCCGGTGGCGGGAATCTTGTGCAGAATACCCATATCCACGAAGGTTTGAAGAGTACGATTGACCGTGTCAAATGAAACGTTGGGTGAACGGAGTGCAACCTCTCTGGCCACAGCCGCAACGGTGGGATGATTGTGGAGCATGGACAGAATCTCGAATACAAGTGTACGCTGAGGCGTGACTTTCATGCCATATTCCCGACATTTTTTGACAAACCAGTCCATATCGCGTTTCTCTGTCATAAAAATATCATAATAAACCCAAAGAGATCAGTCAAGAGGAAGCATGTTTAAATAAGAGCAGGTACAATTTATTTTAGATCAACTTCCATACAGGCCGGAGCTTAAGTAGCGCTCTCCTGTGTCCATGATCATGACCACAATTCGTTTACCCGCATTCTCGGTTCGTTTTGCCACTTCGAGTGCCGCCCAGACAGCCGCACCGGAGGAAATCCCAGCCAAAATACCTTCCAGACGGGCCAGTTTTTGGGCTGTTTCAAATGCGTCTTCATTTTTTACCCGAATTACCTCGTCAATAATATCCCGATTCAAAACAGCGGGGAAAAAACCGGCGCCAATTCCCTGAATTTTGTGGGGGCCAGGCTGACCGCCTGAAAGAATCGCCGAGTCTTCCGGCTCCACTGCAACTGTTTTGAATTCCGGATTTCTCTTCTTCAGTTCCTCAGAAATGCCGGTAATGCTGCCGCCGGTGCCGACACCATCTACCAGAATGTCCACCTTTCCCTCCGTGTCGTTCCAGATTTCAACAGCCGTATTTTCCCGATGGGCAGCGGGATTTGCCGGGTTCTCAAATTGCTGCAGAATCAAAGCTCCGTCAGTGTTTTCCACAATTTCGGTCGCCTTCTCAATAGCGCCCTTCATTCCCTTTGCGCCGTCGGTGAGCACCAGCTTCGCGCCCAGCGCCTGTAACAAGGCTCGGCGTTCAACACTCATGGTGTCCGGCATGGTGAGTATAAGATTGTATCCTTTTACCGCCGCCACCCAGGCCAACGCAATGCCGGTGTTTCCTGACGTGGGCTCCACAAGCACCGTATTTCCCCTGATTTTTCCTGCCCTTTCAGCCGCTTCAATCATTGAAACACCGATTCTGTCCTTGATACTGCTTCCGGGATTGGTAAACTCCAGCTTGGCCAACACTTCGGCCACTGATCCTTCGGTAATCCGGTTCAACCGTACCAGCGGTGTATTCCCAGTTAATTCAATGAGATTATTGTAAATGCGTGTCATGGTTTTCTCCTGACTAATTCGTTTTGTTGATAAAGTTTTTTAAATGAATGGATTGGATAGCATGGATCGTATGGGTCAGGGGCGACAGGTGCAGCTCGAAATGAAGATTGCAACCCGTGTGGCGAGTTCTGGTATCTCATTTCGGACAGAAACCTCCCAAAATGCGCAATTGTCCCGGCTTCGACTGCTAATCTTTTCTGAAACCTTGCAGAAACCTGGACGTGAAGAATATTTCAACTGGCACTCCTTGTGCATTTCCATTGGAATGATATGTGAACACGCTCGCCTTGTCAAGGAATACTTCACAAAAAAGAAAAGTTTCCGATACACTCCTGCCTCAAGTCCGCCCCCTCCGACTTTCGAAGTTATTTCCCTTTGGGGGGTTCTTCTTTCTTACCGATCTTGTTGTTCGCAAGTCTGGCATTCCACCGTTTTGCCCATCTATCAAATGAATCCCTTAGTGACGCGGCACAACTGAACCAAATATGACGAAACGGACAGAAAACGCCTCTCTTGCCTCAGATGACGACTTTCCTTCCATGGCCACCTGCCACATGGCCGCTCCCAATGCAGCCCGGTCCGCACCGGATTTGCAGTGGATCAAAACCGGCTTCGGCACCTTCTTGAAGAATCTCACCAGTTTGTCCAGCATGTCCGGTGAAGCTGGCTTGCTTGCGGAAAGACCAAAATTGTAGTGTTCAATGTGTAACTTACGACATGCAACGACCTCTTCCTGGTACCATCTCCGTTCCGGAACCTTGCTTCGAAGGTTGATGACTGAACGGATGCCATATTTGGCCGCATATTGGGCCATGTGCTCTGGTCTGACCTGACCGGATCGATAGGCAACGCCGGGGGTAATCGCGTGGAAGTTGTCGCCAATGAGAAGGTGGGCAAACCATCCGACTGAACAAAAAACATGAAGACGACAAGAATGAAGAGGCTCTTGAACACCCTTCGGGCCAAGTCAGATTTTGACATGAACGCTCCTTTTTTGTCAGGCCATGAGTGTGAAAATGTTTGGGAAAAAACGATAAAGCACGCCTCAGTGCGAAGCTGCATAATTTTCCAAATGGCCAATGCTTAACCTATTCTATGAGTGTTTTTCGATTCTGTAAAGGAATATGCGAGTCTATGCCAGTCAAACAGCACATCTCCAAAACCTTCACTGCCATCCATCCTTTCAACTCATACACATCCTGATAGCCAACTCCCTCATCTCATGACGAAATTGCCGGGAACCATTGTTCGTACAGGAAACTTCTAACCCTTTTGGTAGGAACCCTGAATTTGATTTTTGTATTTCTTTCTGTTCCAGACAAATTTCAGTTTCACGGCATTGACCTTGCAGGATTCAATGCATTTTCCGCAGAGAATACATTCGGAATTCGTTATCAGCCCCTTGTTGTTTTTTATGTAATCAAGCATCGGGATTCGCAAAAGACAATCCTGTTCACATTTTCCGCAGCCCGTGCATTTTTCCACATCAACCACGGGGATAAGGCGCGAGTGATGAGCACCTGCTGCACATAAAGTACCCATGAGGCACAGATTTCTGCACCCCCATCTTCGATCAAGCAAAAGCCCGAATATGACAGCCAGTGAAACATCAACCATCCACGCAATCTTATAGTGCATACTGAAATCAAGTGCAAGAAAGGAAGGGATGACAGCAAAATTATGGGTGATCCCTTTCCCGGAATTCACAACATAGAAAGCGATTGCGGAAGCGAAAAAAAGGATCAGGATCAGCAATCTCACCCATGTCTTCGGCTTGTTCCATTTTGTGGCTCTACTGGCGTGCCGACTTGACAGATCGTAAGCCGTTCCCATAAAGCAAAACCAGCCGCAACCGATTCTTCCAAAAAGTGGTGTAATCAGGATAAACCCCATCCAGACGAGTACAACGAATGTAACAACCCCCCAATATATTGAATGCCAGATGAAACCGAATGCAAAATACTGGAAGAAAACAGGCGTCAACAACAGAAAAACAATTCTGGAAACAGCGTTGAGTGAAAATAGTCGCTTCATATTACAACAGTCCTTATTTAAATTGGATGGTTAGCTTCAGGTGACATAAACGCACGATACCACTGCTCAAGTGATCGGAAAGATTCTTCCGATAGGCCCCTCTCTTACTTGAGTGTCAATTCGATTCCACAGATCATACGAGGACTCGCAAAGGAATGTTTCCACTGGCGTTACTGTAAGTTCAGCCCCCACAACATTCTTTTTTCTCTTCTCTCGTCAACTGTCACACGTCATTCCCTTTCCCTCACACTCTCGCACTCATCACTCATCACTCATCACTCATCACTCATCACTCATCACTTCCTTCCCTTCCCTTTGAATCCGGGCCGGTTCAATGGTAGAATGAGTTGAAATTGATTTGAATCCACTGAGCGAATGACATGATCATGCTAAGATCCAAAAACTTTTCAACGGGGGCCCCGCTGATTGGGGCAATCGCTCTCACAAACAGGAGGAAACATGTTTCGACCGGACCTTAAGATCTGGATGAACGGTGAATTTGTCAATCTGGAAGACGCAAAAGTCAGCATCCTATCCCACGCGCTTCACTATGGGAGTTCCTTTTTTGAAGGGATCCGTTGCTATGAAACCAAGACCGGGCCGGCGGTTTTCCGCCTGAAGGAACACACTGACCGTCTATTTAATTCCACTAAGATGTACCGAACGGAAATCCCCTTTACCCGGGATGAAATCAATGACGCCATCCTCGAAACGATCCGCGCCAACAACATGAAATCATGCTATATCCGACCCCTTGTGTATCGGGGGTTCAAGACAATGGGGGTCAATCCCTTTCCCTGCCCCGTGGAAGTGATGATAGCAGTGTGGGAATGGGGTGCGTATCTCGGACCGGAAGCACTGGAAAAAGGCGTGGATGTCAAAATCAGCACCTGGACAAAACTGGCACCCAACACCATGCCCACAATGGCCAAATCCGGTGCGAATTATATGAATTCACAGCTCATCAAAATGGAAGCAATCGTCGACGGTTATGATGAAGGTATCTGCCTCAACACCCGTGGGCATGTTTCTGAAGGAAGCGGGGAAAACATCTTCCTGCTGAAAGACGACAAACTGCACACCCCCCCCTACTCCGAATCAATGCTCCCGGGCATTACCCGAAATTCCGTTATTCGGATCGCAGACGAAGCCGGCATCCCGGTTGTGGAGACAGCCATTCCCCGTGAATGGCTGTACATTGCAGACGAAATTTTCTTCACCGGAACCGCGGCTGAAATTACCCCCATTGCTTCAGTAGACCGTATTGCCATTGGAAGTGGCAAGCGCGGTCCGGTTACAAAAATGATCCAGGATTCCCTCTTTGGAATCTTGAACGGAGAGCTGGAAGACAGATTTAACTGGCTGACCCCGGTTTTGTAAATCGACTCATAACATATGAGGAGGTCGTCAATGAACAGAAAACAGATGTTCACACTTTCCCTGGCAATCCTTACACTGCTTCTTACTCCCCAGCTTGCAGCTACGGAGCCTGCCTCGACTCTGGCTCCGCTGATACCGCTTTCGGGGAAATGGGTGAGAAGGGGAGAAGGAACGAATGGGCCATCCGTTGTGAAGCAGGTCTTTGCCTTTGCACTGGGTGAAAGCCATTTCGTGAGCAAGACAACGGCTCGGTTCAAACCAAAGGATGGAGAAAAGACAGGTCAGCTTCGAGAATCAGCCGGTTTCTTCAGTTATGACCCCGCAGAAAAAAACATCCTGTACCGGGAATTTACTTCCGATGGCCAGGTAAATCGCTACAAACTGCAAAAGGTTTCCAAAGACGGGATGACGATTACTTTCCAAAACGACAAGGGAAATGGAAATCAAGCAGAAAATCAAACCCGGTTGATTTTCCAGCTAGCAAACCAGAGCAATCTGCAGGTGATCTTCTCCCAATCCCCGGGTGGTAAAACCTTCACACCGGTCTAAACTATCCAAATGAGGCGGGTAAAGCTAAAGAAGAAGAATTGGGCTCGTCGAGAGATGAAAAACAAAGATGCTTCTGCAGACTTAAATTAGAACCATGGAGAATCAGAAATGAAGATAAAACGCCTGGTATTTGTTGTTTTCTCGCTTTGCATTCTCTTTCCTCTCCCGGCCAATGAACCGGTTGGATTTGATCATTTTTTTGAAAATGCAACCCTTCGCGTAGACCTGATTCATATCGGGGACAAAACATCAGAATTGTACGCGGTTGACCGCATGTACAAAACACCGGTCTGGGCCGGCTCCCCAGCCCATGTAATTGACACCTTTAATAACGGACGCTATTTCATCAGGGTTTTTGACAGCGTAAGCGGAAAACTGATTTTTTCCCGGGGATTCAACTCAATCTTCGGGGAGTACGCCACGACAAAACCCGCTGCCAACGGAATCAAACGGGCCTTCCCTGAAACCGCATTAATTCCCTTTCCCCGGAATCCTGTTCGCCTGACCATCAGTGCCCGTAACCGGGACAACTCCCTGAAAGAGATTTTCCGACAGGAAATCGACCCGAAAAGCGTGGACATTCTCCAGCTTAAAAAAAATGAGGACGTGGAGATTATACCCATTGCCGGAAACACCAATCCCCACCACTCTATGGATCTGGCAATTGTGGCAGACGGTTATACCGGGGCGGAACGGAATAAAGCAGTATCTGATGCAAAGTATTTTGCCGCCAAACTGCTGAACATGGCCCCTTATAATCGCTATCGCAATCATATCAACATTGCCCTTGCGTTTCGTCCGTCGCCCGACAGCGGGTGCACAGAACCGACCCGGGGCATTTACAAACGAACGGCGGTGAATGCTTCATTCAATTCACTGGGCCTGCCCCGATACCTCCTCACCGAAGACAACCGGGACCTCCGGGATATTGCCGGTGCGGTTCCCTACGATATTGCGGTGGTGATGGTCAACAGTCCCCGCTACGGAGGCGGCGGCATCTACAATTTTTTCTGCGTTTTTACCGCGGACAACCCCTATCGGAACTATGTCTTTCTCCACGAATTCGGCCACGCATTCGCCGGCCTGGCTGACGAATACTATTCTTCCGCTGTTACTTATGATGACTTTTACCCCAATGGAGTGGAACCGCTGGAACCCAACATTACCGCGCTCATAGATTCAAACCACTTGAAATGGAAAGAACTGGCCAGCCCCGGTGTTTCGATTCCGACATCATGGGGGAAAGCGGAATATGACAGCCAGAATCTGGATTATCAGAAAAAGCGTCGCCTTCTGGACGGCAAAATAGCAAAACTGACCCGGGATGGCGCATCGGCTGATCAAATCAGGGAGTTGAAAGCACGTGCAGCCAAATTGTCGGCACAAAACGGTACATGGGTGAATCAATTCTTCGCGAATAATCCGGAAAGAGACAAAGTCGGCGCATTTGAAGGGGCCGGCTACATTCCAGAGGGATTATATCGGCCCCAGCTTGACTGCATCATGTTCAGCAAGGGAGAAAAGCCCTTCTGCAAGGTCTGCGCAGCGGCCATCGCCGCAAGGCTCCGCTTCTACATCGAATAACAGTGGGTAGGAGTAGGGGTAGGGGTAGGGGTAAGAAAAGACAGGGACTTATCTATTTCCTCCCTTTATCCCCCTCTTTCAGAACACTGAACACTGAACACCTCTTTGGCCACTCGTCACCCTTCACTTCTTTTCCCATCTTTTTCGGGTGATTTTCCAAATGACTTGTGGATTCTTTTGGCGTGGCGTTTCTTCGCGATTTTCTTATCCTTTGGACTGCCGTCTTCCCGTTCCGTCACCTCTGCCTTCAGCTTCAGGTAACGGGCAACCCGCCCTGCATCCAGTTCACCGGATGATATTGCAGCCAGCACTGCGCAACCGGGTTCGTGGTTGTGTGTACAGTTCCGGAACCGGCAATATTCCGCGAATGCGAC
>PFTO01000166.1:47700-51355 GCA_002789615.1 Acidobacteria bacterium CG_4_9_14_3_um_filter_49_7
GCCCCACCTCCCGAATTCCCGGAGTATCAATGAGAATCTGGCCGTTTTTCAGCACAAAAAGTTCCCGCTTTGTGGTAGTATGGCGGCCTTTCATATCAAACTCCCGGACATCGGCGGTTCGCGCCATTTCGCTTCCGGCGAGAAAATTCAGAAGAGTGGATTTGCCGGCACCAGACGGACCAATCAGGCAACAGGTCGAACCCGGCTCGAGATGCTGGAGCAAGCCGTCCACCCCCTCACCAGTTATCGCGCTCAACATCACGATGGATACATCGGAAGTCATTGCCAGCACTTCCCGGTAAACCACCTCCCGGTTCTCAAGCAGCAGGTCTACCTTGGAAAGCACGACAACCGGGACGGCACCGCTCTCGTGAACAATGGCAAGAAAGCGTTCCAGTTTGCTGGATGTGAAATTTTCGTCTACCGAGTGGACAATGAAAACGGTATCCAGGTTTGCCCCGATGACCTGAGATTCCTCTGTGGATCGGACTGCCCGTCGTTTCAACGTGGAATGGCGGGGTAGAATCCGATGGATGGCGGCCCGGTCTCTGGATTCCGGTGTCTGGAACAGCACCCAGTCCCCCACCGCGGGGAAATCTTCCAGCCCCACCGTCCTGTGGAGCAACTTCCCGGAAATTTCAGCCAGATATTCATTGTGGCCGTCCGACAGAAAATAATATCGCTTGCTCTCAGCAGTCACCCGCCCGACATGTGCATTTCTCTCCAGATTGGGCTGCATGGCAATTTGATACCGCTGCCACCCCAACCGGTTCAGCCTATCCATGTCCTGTTTATTCATTCAGTTTCTCTCCCATTGCCAGACTGTACCACAACAGGCCAGCTACTCACAAACCCTTGCCAGGGTAAACACAGAAACCTTCGCTACGCCGCCTGCCTGTTTCAACAATTTCGCAGCACGGTTGACGGTGGCACCGGTCGTAAACACGTCGTCCACAATCAGAATGTGGGAAATCCCTTCAGGGACAATTTCCGGCCCTTTCAAGAACTGCCGGATCACTTGCTTTCGCTCTCCGGGAGTACGCGTAGCAGACAAGCGGCGCTTGAAGAGCTTTGCCTTCTTCAATAGCGGAAGGCAGGGGATATCCAATATTTTCGCCACCCTGTTCGCCATTTCCCTGGAAACATTATAGCCGCGTTTCCACCGTGTATGCAGGGAAGAAGGGATCCATGCCACTGCATCAGGACTCCAGTTTTCCAGCACCGGTCGCCACACGGTTTCGGCGCCATTCAGTATGCCCAGCCATTCCAGCCTGTCCCGAAATTTGATGTGATGAATCAGGGTTCGTCCCTCTTTTTCGTAGGGAAACAGAAAAAAAGCCTGGTCAAAAATGTCGCTTCCCTCCAGGCAACGCTGGCATATGGTGCCCTCCCCTCGGATTATCAGTCCGCAGTTTCGACACCGGGACGAAGCTGAATACTCTTGTACTGCGTTCAGACAGTCCGGGCACAGTCCGAAGCGGATATCCTTCTGTGACTTGCAATGAATACATCGGGGCTTTATAATCAATTCCAGCATAAGGAGATTATACAGTATATGGCTTCAATAAGAAGGTAGCGAATCCTACTGAGGGGTTGAACATGGAATCGGGGATGAACAGAGTATGTTGGGATCGTTCCTTCCGGTCAAGCATGATGCCTCCCTTTGTCGAGGAACATTTTGATTTGGCTATGAATGCTTATAGGATCTGCACCAGATAATTGATAGGGAAACAGCCGTTTGTTATCATTCTTACGGAACCACTTCAACAGCCACGCCATTTCCTGTTATATACAGGCTTTCATAGTTTTTTTCTAAATTTAGAAGATGCAAATTTGTTCTTGTCCTTTTTATAAGCAACGCCTTCATAAATATCAGACCAAAAATAATAAGTCTTATCAATTATGAAAAAGTCTAAATAAGTTCTTTGCACATATTTTTGCTTCAGAAGAGATGTTCTTCTCTTTTCTCCAAATAAATGGAAATATTCAACCGTTAGAGATTTTACATCTAAATCTATTAGAGACCCCAAACCAAGAATAGATATCAAATTACTCTCAGAGTCATAATAAAACGCGTTGCAAAATCTTATTAGTCCTGGATTTGACCTACCTAAATTATTGTTATTCTCGTCGATATTTGATAAATAAGTGTTAATAAATGAATTTTGCCGCTTATCCTCAGGCACCAAATCAATAGTTTTTAAGAGCTTAAAATTAGTATCACAGACTAACACTTCTGGGGCATACATTCTTATGAAAATGTATCTATCATTGGCAATCACTGGGCATATGCGCTGCATGTAAGTGTATTTGACAGACTCTACGCCCTCGAAAACGGGAAGAGATACCCTGGAAATTATTTTCCCCGTTAAAATATCTACAAGTTTTATATTTTCTTTGCCATAGGTATTAAAAATGAAATAACCTCTTTCTTCATCTACAGCAAAAGATGACGCAATACCCGGAAGCTGTACAATCCTTTTCAAATGACCTTTTTGCGTGAAAATGCAGACCTTTGCTGAAATATCAAATACATAGATATATTTGTCCGTTATATAAACATCTATGATTTTTTGAAACTCACCAGGGCCTTGGCCTTTAGAACCAAATGATTCAATAACCTTAAGATTTTCGTTCAAAATGAAAATCTTGCTAAGAGAAGTGTCTACGTAAAAGATGTGGTGGTTATGCATTTTGAAAAAAGAAAAGGGGCCGAAATAGACCCCTTGTTTTGATAACAGATCTTCCATATTCAAGTCACTTCTCGTGGGAAGTAAAAACTTCTCCATAGAAAATGCATAAGAAGTCACTATAAAAAAAGTGAAAATCATGAACTTTTTCATTTACCCGTCCTAACCAGATAAGGCTTTTTGGGAAATCACATTTACATTATGGCAATAACGTCAGGACAAGTTTGTTCATTGTAAAACCACATTGTCCCATAGCCACCCCAATCATCATACCGTGCCACGCAGGATACATACCACCCCGAAACTGAGTTGCAATGACAATAATCTGCGCCTTGGATAGATATTGAAATCTCTGGAATATGCCCAAAATCCCCGCCTGGAGTCTTGGCGCACTTAGTAGAGGCATAACAGTCTGAAGCCATTGTCGCATTAAGAGGGAAAAGCAAAAATAAGACAACACATGATATTAGTAAAAAAGTTTTCATAAAACAGGCCATCTCCAATTTTTAGTTTTAGCTACGCGTAGCTAGAACTAAAATATCAAAAACTTCCGCGCTGTCAATAGAAAAAAAGTGAGCCCCCCCAAACTTAAAAAAAAGGAGCAAGTGTTTGAATATTAATCAGTCTTTATCTTATGAGTGTTAAATCCAGCTTCTTGACTGTGCAACTTAACAAAGAGAAATTAGGTCGCAAAGCTGAAGACAAGCACCGTTGCGTTGTCAGGTTCTATTTGCCCCTAATCTTTTGGTTCTCTTTGTGGCTTTGCAATATAGAATATCTCCTGTGGTTGTGTGCTAGTGAAAGAATTCGGTTTGGTCTTTTCTCAATCTTCTTCCTCAGGTCATTCAGCATTCAACATTTAAAATTTAACATTCGGCGCAACGCGCCGTGAGCTTGCAATGAACACATCGGGGCTTTATAATCAATTCCAGCATAAGGAGATTATACCGTATTTAACCATGGGG
>PFTO01000128.1:0-2391 GCA_002789615.1 Acidobacteria bacterium CG_4_9_14_3_um_filter_49_7
GGGTAAGCTGCCGGATGACCCTACAAGGACCACTTCAGTAAGAAAGTTAAATGGCTTGACAGGGCCTTTTTTTCGTTTAGTATATCTAATAGTTAGAATATTTTAATGTGCTGATGGCCATTTTCTTTCGTTCCTGACTATGTATAAATATAATAAACAAGCGGCGGCAGCCTTGAATATCGTGAAAGTTTGCGAAAACAATTTTCCGTTGCCCACGTATATTTTCCTGTTGAACCGGAAGTAGACGGAGAGTATAATGCCCTGCAAGTATTCAGAGTCTCAGGAGGAATTTAAAATGCAAGTGCTTGACAAAAGAGTGCTTACCGTCAAAATGGACGGGTGCAAACGGCCCCGGAGAGTGTATGACATACTCTGTGAATATTTCGACGTGCCCCATCGGGGGGAAATTATCCTGGAAATGGAGCCATATGTAGCAGAGGACCTCCAGGAATTGGTTGAAAATGTGGAAAAATACAATGGCGAAACGCGCAATATAGCGGCAGAACTGATCAGCATCATCAATGGAAAATCAACAGACTTTGACTATATCTGGTTGACTTATTGAATCTTATTTACTTCTACTTGTGAAAAGAGTTGTGCTTGCCTTTTACATTGATATAAAGATTATAGGATTGCTTCAAAAGAATCGGGTATACTGTTTTCATGAATTAAGTGGGAGGAACCATGAAGCGAAACAGTATCATTTTGATTCTTACCTTAACCGTTATTGGAATGGTGGGATGTGGGAAAGGTAATCAGGAAACAATCAACAAATTTAATACGGATTTTCAGAAAATTCGCAGTGATTTTCAGACCTCTGTGGCCAACGCGAAAACCCGGGAAATTTACACAAAGGCTGTCAGTGACCGGGACGCCGCATTGGAAGCCCTCTTAGAGAAAAACAAGGCGGAAAAAGACGATGAAATAGAGCTGTTGCGGGTCAAAGCATTGATGCTCAGCAACAAGGTGGAGGAAGCTGACAAGAAAGTGGAAGCCCTGTTGTCCGGGAAGAACGAGGAGATCAAAATCCGGGCGAAGGCTGAAAAAGTCGGCATTCTCCTTGCCAAGAAGGACAAAGAAGGTGCCTACAAGCTTTTCAGGGAAGTGGAACCATCAATGAAAGCGGGGGATCAGCTCTACGAGTATTATCTGAATTTTGCCTTTTACGCATCGACACCGGAAGCTAAAGCCGAATACGCGAATAAGTTTGTTGCGGTTAAGGACCTTCCGATTCATTTGAAACAGTATGTAGGTTATGTGTATCAGGAACTGGCTTTCCAGGCGAAAGATGATGGAAATATGGATAAGGCCCGTGAAATCATTAAAACAGCTTTGTCTAAAACCACCGAAGAACGTAGCAGGAAAAGTCTTGAGTCTCAGCTGAAGATGCTGGATATGATTGGAAAGCCGGCAACAGAACTGAAAGCGGAAAAGTGGCTGAACAGCAAGAAACTGACCTTGAAAAAATTGAAGGGGAAAGTTGTTCTGATTGACTTCTGGGCGACCTGGTGTCCTCCCTGTCGGCAGGTTATTCCTGTTCTGGCGGCGTCCTATGAAGAATTGAAAGACAAGGGCCTCGTAGTTTTGGGATATACCAAATACTACGGATTTTATCGGGACGATCAGAAGAATGCCGGGAAAGTTGAGAAGTCTGCTGAACTGACCTTGACAAGAGAATTCCTCAAACGCTTCAAGATGACATATCCTGTGGCCATTGCCAATGATGACAAGGGGTTTACGGATTACGGAATTGAGAGCATACCCACCTTGTTTTTCATTGATCGAAAAGGTGTGATTGTGGATGTGGAGATGGGTTCCGGAGATCCGAATAAGTTGAAGACAAAGATTGAGAACCTGGTCAACGCTTAAGGTAAATTGAAAAACGAAGGCCCCTTCAACCGAAGGGGCCTTTTTTTATGCTTACATCAAAAGTTGCTATTCTTCTTTCGCGGTGGATGCCTTGAAAACACAGTACATCGGGCAGAAATGAAAGAAACCCGTAACCAGAGGAATAACGCCCACAGCACCCCACCAGTTCTTGTAATAAAAACCCAGACCAATGATAACAATACCGACGATAACCCTGAACCAGCTGTCCGGTTTGCCTACATTCGCTTTCATAAAAATCTCCCTGTTAAATTTTCAACCTCGTGAAACGCTCAATTCATCCTCAGCGCATGCCTGCCACAGCCCCGAATACAACCATCAGGATGATGAAAATCGGATACATTACCAGAAAAACAATCATCATTATCCCAATAAATTTCCAGAAGGCTTTCTGCTTCGCAAGGGCGGTTTCCATGCCGCCGACAATATCTCCCTTTTTCATCTGAACCACAGCGCCGGCAGTGCTCCACAGGTAAAGCGACGGGAATATGTATAGTATGGCAA
>PFTO01000128.1:2398-2553 GCA_002789615.1 Acidobacteria bacterium CG_4_9_14_3_um_filter_49_7
GTAGAAGATGGACATGCCAATCATCATGCCCCCGGGCATTGTTCCGCCACCCATATTGTTGGCGAAGAGGCTGATTCCCAGCATGACCGCGGCTCCGATAATTAGGAGTCCCACTGAAATGAAGCCCATAACCGACATGAACCGGGTCCAGGGGC
>PFTO01000009.1 GCA_002789615.1 Acidobacteria bacterium CG_4_9_14_3_um_filter_49_7
AATGGACCGGGTATTGGAAAAAGCGGGCAAGACCAAGTCCCGCCTGCGACACGTGGTTGTTGTCGGCGGCAGCATGATTGGCCGCTATGTGGCAGGCTACCTGGGCCGGAACCGGTATACCGTTCGACTGGTAGATCGGGACGAGAATAAATGCAGGGAACTGGCAGAGTCCCTGTCGGATGTGCTGGTTCTGAATGCCGACATTTCCGATGAGTCCATCTTCCAGGACGAACGACTTGCAGAAACAGACCTGATCATTACCGCCACCGATAACGAGGAGCTGAATATTCTGGCGGGTGTCTATGCCAAAACAAAGGGTGCAGGGCGGGCCCTTGCCCTAGTCAGCCGGCCCAACTATCTCAACCTTGCCGCAAATTTGGGAATTGATGCCACCGTGAGTCCGAAGCTCAGCTCGGTCAATGCTATTGTTCAATACCTTCGCAGGGGGAATATCCGCAGCATTCATACACTTTTTGACGGACGTTCCGAGGTCATCGAGTTCACCCTTTCTGATCAACACGCAGTGGTGGGGACCCCCCTGAAGGATCTCAAAGTTCCAAAGCACGCACTGGTTCTGGCCATCCGCCGGGAAGGAGCCGATTTGATCCCGGACGGACATACCGTCCTACAAGCCAACGACCTGGTTATGGTGTTTGTTAAGAAAGGTGCCATTGAAAAACTTGAACGGCTATTTTCGGAAGAACGGACATGAATCTCCGACTTGTTGCTCGGATTGTCGGCGCGTTGGTGCTTATCATCGCGGCGTTCATGCTGATTCCCGCCATGATCGCACTGGCGGCGAGGGATGCGCGAACAATGGTGGCCTTCCTTGTGCCAGTTGCGGTTATGACCACGGTGGGGGGATTGGTGCTGGTTGGCACCCGTAATTTGAAAGCACCAGCGCTGACGCCCAGAGATGGGTATCTGCTGGTCAGCGTCAGCTGGCTCACCGCAGCCGCGTTCGGAGCCCTGCCATTCTACCTGTCGGGAAGCATGCCGACATACACCAACGCCTTTTTCGAAACGATGTCCGGTTTTACGACCACCGGCGCCTCGATCCTCACCCAGATTGAATCGCTGCCGAAATCATTGCTGTTCTGGCGCTCCCTTACGCATTGGTTAGGGGGAATGGGCATAGTTGTGCTTACAGTCGCGGTACTGCCACTTCTGGGAATCGGGGGTCTCCAGCTGATCCAGGCAGAGGCACCGGGACCATCGGTGGATCGGCTTACACCTCGAATCACGGAGACCGCTAAGATCCTGTGGTTCCTCTATCTGGGGTTTACACTGCTGGAAATTGCCTTTCTGATGTTCGGTGGCATGAACTTGTTCGACGCAACTACACATACCTTTGGCACTCTTGCTACTGGAGGGTTTTCCCCGAAAAATGCCAGCGTAGGCTACTATCATTCGTTATATATCAATGGCGTCATCACCGTTTTCATGCTCCTTGCCGGCATGAATTTTGCCCTTCATTTCAAGTTGTTGTTGGGACCCCGGAAGCCAATTTTTCGTGATAGTGAATTGAAAGCATATCTGCTTATATTTCTGGTAGCTACAATCGTAATTACTGTGGATCTGTTCCAGAGCGGAGCGTTTCAAAGCCTGTCGGAAACGGTCAGCCATGCCGCTTTTCAGTCCGCGTCCATACTGACTACTACGGGCTATGCCACCACGGATTTCGAGCGATGGCCATTCCTGTCCCAGACCGTTCTGGTGTTTCTCATGTTCATCGGGGGTTGTTCCGGATCTACCGGCGGCGGTATCAAGGTCATCCGCATCGTAACGTTGCTCAAGCAGGGACTCAACGAAATGAAGCAACTTGTCCATCCCCGAGCTGTCCTCACACTGAAAATCAGTGGCCGATCGGTCAAAAACAGTATTATCTTCGCCATTTCAGGATTCTTTTTCCTGTACGTTTTTCTGGTCCTGATCGTAACCCTCATTGTTGCGTCGGCTGAATACGACATCCTGACTTCACTGACCACGGCACTGGCAACTATTGGCAACATAGGTCCTGGGCTTGGTTTGGTGGGTCCGGCTGAAAACTACGGGTTTTATCCGGCCTGGATCAAGTGGGTACTCAGTTTTGCTATGATGATCGGCCGTCTTGAAATCTATACCGTCATGGTTTTGTTCACCCCGGCCTTCTGGCGACGGTAAATTGTGTCAATGAAACTGCAGGTCCTTCGCGAAAAAGGGAAATAATACAAAGTCTCAAAACTACAGAAGCAGATGATCTAGTGGTAGCATCGGTAGAGGGAGCAGGGGGGAATTGACACAAAAGACCAGAATCACAAGGCTGTTCTTAGACGCCTTTTCCGTAGGCGACCTTCTCCCTTTCGCCTTAGTTGTTCGTCATGTAGAATGTGTGTGGAGCAAAATTAGGTATGTAGAATAGGAGAAAATATGGGACATACAGTAATTGAAAAGATTTTTATGAATCATTCTTCGGACGAAGTGAAGCCGGGACATGTGATCTGGCTGGATATCGATACGCGCTCCGCACGGGATTTCGGGGGTCCGAATGTCGTGAAACGGCTGGAGTCAGTGTATGGAGAAGATGTCCAACTTGCGGATCCCTCCAGGACGTTTTTCACCTTTGATTGTGTGGTACCGGCAAACAATATTCCCTACGCGAACAATCAACAACTTTGCAGAGTGTTTGCGCGAAACAAAGGGATTAAGGTATATGACGTTGATTCGGGTATCGGTTCCCACGTGGCGGTTGAGAAGGGATTGTGCTGGCCTGGCTCAATCTACGTGGGCACTGACAGCCACCTGAATATCCTGGGAGCTGTGGGCTGCTTCGGACAGGGAATGGGTGACGCGGACATCGCATTTGCTTTTAAGACGGGTAGAACCTGGTTTGAAGTGCCGGAGACAATTAAGGTGGAGTTTATGGGGGAAGCATACCAGTATCCTGTAACAGCAAAAGATTTGACTTTGTGGACATTGCGGCATCTGGGATCTCGAGGAGCTTTGGGTTGCGCGATAGAGTTTACCGGGGATATGATCGACAGTTTGTCAATGCACGAGCGAATTACACTTTCCAGTATGGTGACCGAAATGGGGGGCATCATTGGCTTTATTCAGCCAAGTGAGGAAATTCTGGCTCATTTTCGAAAAGTGACCGGTAACGAAAACGTATCCATGCCCTTGGCGGATCATGATGCTGAGTACAAACGTGTGGAGCAGATTGACATTTCTGATTTGAAGCCTCAAATTGCCTGCCCGCCGAAACCGGACAATGTAATGGACGTGAAAGAGGCGGTGGGAGGACAGGGGGACGCAGTATTTATCGGTTCCTGCACCAACGGAAGGGTGGAAGATTTCCACGCCGCTGCAAGAATCTTTTCCCGGTATCCGGTACATGAGGGTGTGATGGTGAAAGCCGTTCCCGCGACAAAAGGTGTTTTCGGACAGCTTCTCGCGGACGGGACTATTTCAACACTTTACAATGCGGGGGTGATCATCTCCAATCCCGGCTGCGGGGGCTGCGCTTCGGGACAGATTGGGATGACGGGAAAGGGGGAAGTCCAGATTTCCACTTCCAACCGAAATTTCCGCGGGAAACAGGGAGACGGGGACACCTACCTTGCAAGTCCGGTTGTGGCAGCTGTATGCGCGGTTACCGGAAGAATAACAGATCCGGTCGCATTTCTTGAAGAGGAGGAACGGAGATGAAATTTTCAGGAAAAATCTGGGTGCTGACAACCCCGGAAGGGCGCCTGGTTGATGATATCGATACGGACATGATTTTCCACAATCGCTATCTTGCGGAGACAGATATCGGAAAAATGGGACAGTACGCACTGGACAATCTGGAAGGGTGGGAGGATTTTGCCAATAGAACCCGACCAGGGGATATTTTGATTGCGGGGAAGAATTTTGGAGCCGGTTCGTCCCGTCAGCAGGCGGTGGACTGTTTCAGGTCGCTTAAAATTTCCCTTCTGATTGCTGAATCTTTCGGTGCGATTTACAAGCGAAACGCAATCAATTCGGCCTTTCCGATCCTGGAAGCGCCGGGGATTGGCGGCGCGGGTTTCCAAACCGGGGATGTCGTTGACGTGGACAGTGAGACAGGAGCTATAAGAAGTGAGAGAAATGTTCTGTTTCAAGGACTTTCTTTTTCCAAGGTGCAGGTAGATATTCTTTCTGCGGATGGACTGTTTCAGTATGCCAGGGAGATGGAAAAGTAAAAGAGACGGCAGCTTGAGAATCCCGGAAGAAAAGATGGCTGATTGGAAGAGAGAATTGGTTTTACAATGTTAAAGTTGCCCAAAATCAGCCTTTCTGAGAAGTGAGGTTTTTTTATTCCCTTTTTGAAAAGGCTGTGATATATTCAGGAAAACAATCTATTTGGGCGGGGTAACAAATGGGAAAAAAAGTTTTGATTGTCAATTATGAGCCAAATCGGCTCTCCAGACTGAATGAATTGATTGTAGATCTCGGGTATGAGTCTATGACAGCCAAAAACGGCATGGAAGCGTTGGAGATGGTGGAAGAATTTGTGCCCGATCTCGCCATTATTGATCCCATGCTTCCCAAATTGTCTGGCTTCGAGGTGGCCCAGAAATTGACATCAGAACATCCCGGTCTTCCCATTATCATGGTTACGTCGGTATATAAGGGCAACCGTTACCGTACCGAGGCTGTGACCAAGTATGGTGTAAGGGAATATCTGGAAGAACCATTTGAAGATGAAACACTTCAGACACTGGTAAAGAAGTATCTGGAATTATCTGAAGCCCCCAAAATGCCGAAGAAGAAGGCATCCGCCCGCAGGCGCCTTGAAGAAATTCTTGAAGAAACGATGTCCGGTAAGGCCCCGGGAGCAAACCCAACTTCTCACAAACCGAAAGCACCAGAGGAGCCAGTGCTGACTTCATCTGACATATTCAGCGATGTAATCAAAGATGTGGAAGAAGCACCCGGAACCCTGGGTGACCTGGGGAAGCAGGAAGATGAGCAGGAGAAGGGAAAAGATGCCCGTGAGCCTGAGAAGCCGGTTGTTGAAGATTCTTTAGAGCCGGATGGAAAACCTGAATTGGAGGAAAAGCCTGAGCCTAAGCCTAAGCCTAAGCCTAAGCCTGAGCCTGAGCCTGAGGTAAAGAAACAGGAGGCTGAAGTAAAATCAGAAACGCCTGATCCAAGAAGAGCTGATAAAGAGACGAAAGGGAAAAAGGGGAAAGGTAGTGAGGGGATTGAATACGGAAGTTATGTGCTTCTGGAAAAGGTCGCGACAGGTGGGATGGCTGAGTTGTTCAAGGCGAAGCGCAGAGGAGTGCAGGGATTTCAAAAGATTGTAGCGATCAAGAGGATTCTCTCTCATCTTGTCGATAATGAGGAATTTGTGACGATGTTCATTGACGAGGCTAAACTCGCGGCCCAATTGAATCATCCCAATATCGCACAAATTTATGACCTCGGAAAAATTGAAAATTCATTCTACATCGCAATGGAATACGTGGAAGGCTACGACCTTCGCAATATCCTGAAGGAGTGCAAGAAAAAGAAAATACACATTCCAGAGCCTCTGGTTCTGTTCATCGCCAGCAAGGTCCTCAGTGCACTGGATTATGCGCACCGGAAGAAAGGTCTGGATATGAAGGACCTGAAGATTGTTCATCGGGATATCAGCCCGCAGAATATTCTTATTTCCAAAGGTGGTGATGTAAAGCTGGTTGATTTTGGTATCGCGAAAGCCGCCACAAAAGCCAGCCAGACCCAGGCCGGAGCGCTGAAAGGCAAGCTTCTCTACATGTCTCCGGAACAGGCATATGGAAACCCAATTGATAACCGTTCGGACCTTTTTTCTCTGGCGTCTGTGATATATGAATCCATTACCGGGAACAAGTGTTTTCTGGCGGATAGTGAGATCAGTATCCTGGAGAAAGTACGAAAAGTTCAATATAAACCTATACAGGATGTGAATCCCGATGTATCCGGTGGAACGGAATTGTTGATTCGCCAGGCATTCGCAAAGAAAATTGAAAACCGGTTTCAGAGCGCGAAAGAGATGGAGTCAGAACTTCACAGTTTGATGGAATCCCTGCCATTTGCTGTAAATGAAAGAATTCTCGCACAGTTTGTAAGTGCACTCTACCAGGGAGACACAAAAACAATTGAAGATATTTCCCGGCGATACACTGTGAAGGAGGAAGTTGTTCCAGAGACGGTTGCAGAAAAACCTTCAACTGAGGAACCGGCAGTTCAGAAGCAGGATGCGGCTGCTACCGTAACGCTGGATGATCTGGATGAGGATGTCGACGTAAACGAAACCGTCAAAATGGATAGCAGCACTATGATTATGCCTGATCTGGAAGATGTGGAAAAGCATGATGATGAGTTGCTTGAGCAGTTCGGGGGCACAAGTAGTGGCAGCAAAACAGGTTTGATAGTGGCAATTGTGGTTGTGGCGGTAATTCTTGCTGTCATTGGCTATTTTGCCTTGATAAGTAAAACTGCTCCAGTTCAGCAGGTAACCAAGAAACCGCAGACACAGACTGTTACGACACCCGAATCTACGACTCTGGTAACGGGCCCTGAAGATATGTCAAAAACAGCGACAGGAAGCGAAAGCAAAGACGCGAATGCTGTCGAGCAGCAAGCGAAGGTCCCTGCTGCAGTTCCGGCTGATCTGGGTATTGACAAAGAGAAGCTGGTTCAACAGTTACTGAAAAAGAAACTTGCGGAAGAGGAAGCAAAGTTGAAGCAGCAGAAGGTTCAGAAACCGGCCCCCAAAACAACACAAAAGCCGGTTAAGGAAAAAACAATAGCTGATAAAAAGCCTGTTGCAGTGGACGTGACCAAACAGGAAACCAACCCTCAGGAAACAAATTCGACTGAAACAACAACAGCTCAGGCACCCAAAGTAGAACCAACAGATCAGACGCCCAAAACAGAACCAGCAACTGACACTGAGAAGAAGGCAACAGAAACGACAGATAATACTAAGAGTGAAGAGAGCAACGTTGAGGCAAAACCGGCAGTCAAGCAGCCGGTTCCTGAACCTGTCCAGGCGAAACCTGAGGAAACCAAACCAATTCCTCAGCCAATTATTCCAAAAGTGAAGGAGGGTGATCTGGTCCCTCTCATTAAAGGACAAGTCATTTTTCCAACTCCAATAAAAACGGTCAAAGCGAGAATATCTGTGATAGATCGTCGGCGTCATTTGCACGGAGAAGTGCTTGTGCAGGGCCTCATTGACGAAAATGGCAATGTAGTGTCTGACGAAGTCCGGGTTCTCAGAACCACGATACAGGGACGCAACGGTCTGGGGAAGGCAGCAATTCGGGCATTCAGCGAGTGGAAGTTCACGCCGGCGGTAAAAGATGGCGTTCGGGTTAAGGTCTATTTTACACACACGTTTGTGTTTTAATTATTTAAGGGGGTAACCTATGGCATTTCTTAGTGATGATCAAAAAAAGTTTTACGAAGAGACACGGAAACACCTGCGGAATGAAATTGCCGACATTGAGAACCAGGTGGAAGAGGAATTGGCACGTGTAAAGGAAAAACTTGCGGAACTCCAAAAGGCAAAGAAGGCCGCGTTACAGATGTATGCTGGCGCTTGCGATCGTCTCAATGTGGACAATGATCTGGCAGGAGAAGAAGAATCTGAAGACATTGAAGAATAGAGTGGAAGTCCTTTTTCCCGGCTCGGCCAATAATTAATGAGCTTGTACAATTATCCTGAGTATTATGACGCTGCATTTAATTATCGCGACGTGGCTCTGGAATGTGATTTTATAGAGAAAAAAGCCAGTCTTTTTGGATTGTGTGAGAACGGTTCGATGCTTGATATTGCATGCGGGACAGGTGCGCATCTGGAGCAACTCGGCCGCCGTGGTTACGAAGTAGATGGGTTTGACATATCACCGCAAATGGTGGAATCTGCAATAAAGAAAAGTGAACTGGCCGGATTGAACTCACACATCTGGGTCGATAATATGGTTGCATTTGAGAATAATCGCAAGTACGGAGTGGCAATCAACTTATTGACTGGTTTCAACTATCTGTTGCGAAATGAAGATGCCCTTGCTCACCTGGACCGCGTTGCGGACGTGCTGGAGAGAGGGGGCGTTTATATTATCGAATTGTATCATCCAAGAGATTTCATAACCAATCGTCCATCCACAGCAAACACGTGGATGGAATCCAGCGATCAAGTTGAAGTGGAAGTGGACTGGGATCGGGAACGGACAAATGTGGACGTACTGACCCATCAAACACAGTCATCACCTCATATTATTGTAAAAGATGGAGAGAAGAGCTTTTCCATTGATATGCGCGACAAGTACAGGATTTACCTGTATCAGGAAATGCGACTGATGATCCAATGCAACGGACGGTTTGAGCTGGTAGACGCAAGGGGTTCTTTCAAACTGGATAATCCCCTGGACAACAGCCGGGATTCCTGGAGGATGATACTGGTCTTGAGACGAAAATGAGGCAGATTTCAGATGAGGAATGGGATGAAGTGTTTCTTGCTGAGGAAAAACAACAGGAACATGCTGAACGCAAACTCTTTGAACAGGCTCTAGTGGATAACGCGCCAATAACAAACACAATTGAGCCACTGACACAAGCATCAGGTAAACTTGAGAACCTGGAAAGGAAACTTCATAAGTCAATTTCTCCCGAAATTGATGCCAGCTTGGATCTTCACCTGAAAACAAAGGACGAAGCGGCAACTGCACTTTTTGAGTTTTTGCGTCATGCAGTAGAAGTTGGGGACCGGACTGCTCTGGTGATTACGGGAAAGGGGCACCATTCTGACAAGAAGGGTGTGCTTCGCGAATATGTAAGGCAATGGCTCAAGGGTGACGGGCGTGAATGGATTCTCTGGTTCGCGGAAGCACCGAGGGCGCTTGGCGGAAGTGGTGCCTGGCTGCTGCGACTGAAGCCATAAGTCACCATAACTCAGCTAACAGGGGTTGTGTCCCTGGAGTTAAGTTGGCATGGAATCAGTGAAGCCGGCCAATGGCGCTTGATGTGTTTCCGGCAATATCTGTAACTCGTATCTTGTACCTTCCTTTTTTCAAATGGCGGTCAATCCACGCGATCTTTCGGTCAGGGTCATACTCCATCTTCCATGTTTTCTTTCCCCTTGAAAGCATGATGGTTGAATCGTCTACACCTTTCCCGACATCTGTGACACGCCAGGCGGTTCGATTTCTAAAATAATAGGGTTTGCTATGAATTACGGGGGAGGCGGTATCGAGGAAAACAGCATACATGCCGTTTCTGAAATCATCTGCTGTGGCATTCTGTGTTATATAATTTAGCTCGGTGTCCCTGTATTTCCATTTCTTTTTGACAGAGTCATATCGAAACCAACCCATCCGAATGTCGGCTACTTTCCAATACATGACCAGGTTAAGTTGTGAGAGAAAGAGCTGACCCGGTTGGATTTCAAGACCGGTATCGGGAACAATCGACAAGCCGGGTTCCTCAGGCAATTTGGAAACGAAGCGTGCATACATCAATCTGGGTGAAGTGTTATATCCTTTGGTTTCTATTGCGACATTGCCCAGTCGAATTGCGGACGGTGTGACTCCATAAGACATTACGGTCCAGTCAGTACCAGCAATGGGAATGGAGATGGGCTGATGAATCGACGCTGCAGGGAGAATCTGTCCATGGAGTTGCACTGAGGCCGTCGTCAGTGTTGTTGGGATTACCGGTTGGGCGGACGGTTCCTGCCAGTGGAAACGGAAATTAAGTTCGACCTTGTGCCCTGCAAAATCAATAGCGGATACCTGCATGAGGTTCTGGCCTTTCTGCAATGTGGTTGGATATTGTTTCTGGCATTGAAGATCGGAACCGGGTATGCGAAAGAGATTAAACCCGTAGGTGGATGGGCTAAGACGTGTTTGAGTTAGATCATATACAGCAGAGGATCGATTGAACCGATCGAAAGAGAATACCTGGGCCTGATAATCATAGAAAGGGTGATGATTCAATCTGGTGATGATACGTTGAATTGCCAGGGGACCTTTCCTGCCGTCTGTATCCCGAATGGTTACAGACATGAGAACACGGCCGGAAACGCGGAATGGTTTGACAGTGAAATTGCCATCTTTTGAATGTGTAAGTGGAAGCTGGACAAATCTGCAATGTCCGTTGACAGTGCTTGACGGCGTTTCCGGGTAGATATTCAGAAATTGAAATTCAGGAGCAGATTTGTCCTGATTGACAGAGAGACCGAAATCTTTCGGATTTACCGGCTCATTTTGCAAATTTCTCAGTTCAAAATGGAGATGAGGCCAACCGACGCCACTTTCCCCTGAGTAAGCGATAACCTGTCCCTTTTGAACAGGAATCGGTTTCCGGGGAACAATGGTTCCCGGATACCGGGAATGCCGAAGCTTGATGTATCGTGAGACAATCTTCTCAAGACGGGGAGTAAAGCGATCCAGATGTCCGTAAACGGATACAAGTTTCTGCTTCGGGTGGCGAATATACAATACCCTGCCATACCCCCGTTTCTGTACTTTGAGCATTACAATTTTGCCGTCGTCGAAGCAGTGTACGGGAAACCCCACTTTCCCATTGGTGGAAAGATCGAAACCGGCGTGGAGGTGCTGATTTCTGTATTCCATGAACGTACCTGAAATACCGGAGTTGGCAGGAAGTGGCCAGTAACCCAGCAATAACAATAGAACCATTCCTGTCATTCTTCAATCCCCAGTTTTTTAAGCTTGGAAAGAAATGTTTTGTAATTCATTGCCAGTTCGCGACTGACAGCCAGTTTATTTCCCTTGTGTTTTTCAAGATGGTGACGGAACAGCTTTTCTTCTATCTCTAAAAGGACTTCATTGTGGGTTTTTGCTTCAAAATCAATATGCGTTCCCAGTGCCCAGTGTGCTATCGGCCCTGTTTGTGAAGAATGATCAATTCCCAATATGGCCCACCTCTCAATGGTGTTGCGAAGTTCCCGCACATTCCCAGGCCAGTCATAGTTTTCAAGAAACTGCTTGGCAGACTCCGGGAGAATAAGGGGAGTTCCTGTGATCTGCCGGCCCAGTTTATCCGCAAAATGACTGGCCAGCAGCCGGATGTCCTGTTGACGTTCCCGTAAAGGTGGCAGCGTGATGGTATAAGCACTGATGCGATGGAACAGATCTGTTCTGAAATCCTCAGCATGCGCCAGACCGTCTATGTCCCGGTTAGTGGCAAATATCAATCTGGCACTGCTTCTCAATGGGACGTCACTCCCCAGGCGGTAGAACTCGCCACTATCCACAGTTCGCAAAATCTTTGCCTGGA
>PFTO01000212.1:0-11497 GCA_002789615.1 Acidobacteria bacterium CG_4_9_14_3_um_filter_49_7
TGCATAGCTTGTCCTCCTTGACCGCTTTCAGCGGTTCTATAGGTGTCAACCTATATCAGGACAAGACATCTGTCAGAACACTGAACACAGAACACTGAACACATCTGTCTTCAAAAAAGAAAAAGATGTGATTTCAGCCGTTATTTCGTAAAATAGGGCCATGAAAAAGGTACGAACCAGAACGACAGTGGCAATTGGTCTGATCATTATTTTTCTCCTCGGTTATATGGTGGTGGATACCATGGGCCCCAAACTGTCCGAGTTTTCCATTCTCCTCAATATCCTGGGCATGGTGAATGTTGTGCTTATCGTGATTCTGGTGTTCATGATTCTTCGGGGAGTGATTAAGCCTTATCTTGAGGGACGCGGGTTTCCCAGCCTGAATCTCTCCCTTCGAACCAAGATGGTGTCACTTACCTTCCTCCTTGTTGTGGTGCCTGCAACCGTCATTGTCGGCATGGGTACGGTGATTATTTACAATATTCTGGACAACTGGCACAATCCCGAACTGGTTACAGTTATGAAATCAGCCGGGGAGATTGTTTCCAGGTATGAAACGACGGTGGCAAAAGAAACGGCCCATTATGCACGGGTACTGGGAGAAGAGGTAACGCTCGACCTTCTGAATTCGCCCAAGAATCTCCCCCATTTCCTGAAATTGAGGCTGGAACGCTATGGACTTTCTTCCATTGAACTCTACCGGAATGGTCAGATGATTGCCATGATTCGTGACGAGAAGCTCCCGATTCAATCGCTGGCACCCGCATCTGCAAATTGGATGAAACAATTACAGAAGGGAGAGCCGTTTCATGATGTCTTGTCTCTGCCCACAGGATCCTATGTCCGTTTTGGCAGTTTGATGCCTCTGGGAGAAGGGATCGAGGACCGGTATATGGTTGTTACAGGCCGGTTCATTGTCCGAAACCTGGCAAACCAGCTGGATCAACTGACTACAGCTGCCCAGCGTTATCAGGAAACCCAGCGAAGCATTCAGTCATTGAAGACATTCAATGTCAGTTCACTTCTCTTGATCGCAATCATAGCGGTTTTCTCCGGCACCTGGGCGGGTCTTAAATTTACGGATGATTTCCTGAAGGCGTTTAATCTGTTGCTGAACGGAACGGAACGGGTTTCCCGGGGTGAGCTTGATTTTGGTATTGAAGTCCGGGGCAAAGACGAGATGGGGCGGCTGATGCAATCTTTCAACGAGATGATTGACCAGCTTCGAACCCATGAGCAGGAATTGAGGCTCAGGGCTATTGAGCTGGAGAGTGTTAATCAATTCCTGGAATCTAAGAAACATTATTTCGAGGCGGTTCTGGATGCCCTTCCAGTGGGTGTAATTTCCTTGAATTCATTTGGCAATATATTTTCCATGAACCGCTTTTCCCGGGAAATGCTGGGTATTCGGGGACGTGTAGAAGAGGGTACCCGATTTACCGCGTTGTTGCCGGATGAAGGCGGTGCGGGTCAGCTGAAGCAGCTGGTTGCACAGGTGACACTGGACCCGGAGCCCAGTGTCCGTCAATCCATTGCTTTTGATACCCGGGAAGGAATCCGCACCACGGATGTAACTCTGACCATGCTGCGGGATCAAATGGGAGAGGAAATCGGTTTCCTGATTATTGTTGAGGATATTACTCAGTTGGAGCAGGCCCAGAAAACCCTGGCATGGAAAGAGGCTGTGCGGCGGATTGTACATGAATTGAAGAACCCGTTGACTCCCATTAAACTGGCGACAGAACGGATACAATTTGCTGCAAGAAAAGGGAGCAATCGGCTGCAGGAAGTGGTTCTCGACAGTATCGAGCCCATGCTTGAAGAAATCAGTGCCATGCAGAGTCTGATTGAGAATTTTTCCCGCTATGCGAAAATGCCACCTCCAAAACTGGAAGATGTTTCTGTGCACGATTTGCTGGATGAAACCATTAACCTGTTGGAAAAGGCCGGAGGCCGGGTTACTTTCCGGAGGATGTATGCGGAACAACTTCCGTTGCAGAAACTGGATCGGGCATTAATGAAATCCGCTTTTCTGAACATTTTCCGTAATGCTATTGCCGCCATGGAAGCGGATTCAGATGGAACAATTACGATCAAGACAATCTATTTTGCTGCGGGGCATCGCGTTCAGGTTGAAATAAGCGACACTGGAAAGGGCATTGATCCTCTGATTCGTGAGAAGATTTTTATTCCTTACTTTTCAACAAAAGCAAAGGGTGACGGTCTGGGGCTTGCCATTGTGCAGAACATCATTACAGCACAAAACGGCCACATTTCGGTGAAAGACAATTATCCCAGAGGGTCGACATTTGTAATTGACCTTCCAGTGGTTTGAGTGGTGTCCCTGTTCAACGGGGATAAGTGCTATTGGCAAGAAGCTGAAGGAGTGAATATGAAAATCATGATTCTTGCTGGAGGAAGCGGAACCAGGCTCTGGCCGCTGTCCCGACGTGCCAATCCAAAACAATTTCTGAAGCAGTTTAACGGAGAATCTTTACTTCAAAAAGCCGTGCGCCGCGCTCTGACGGTTGCAAAGGGTGAAGACATACTGATCGTTACAAACTCAACGTACGAATTTCAGGTAAAGAATCATGTTCGCAATGTGGCTCCCGAAGCGCTGAAGAACATAGTTCTGGAGCCGGAAGGTAGAAATACCGCTCCGGCAATTGCACTGGGAATGGCGTGGATACGCGAAAAAATGAACGAAGATTCCGATGAGATGATTCTTGTTATGCCTTCTGATCACCTGATCAGCCCGATTTCTCTTTTTCAGTCTGCTGTTCGAGATGCTGAGGAAGCTGCACAGGCTGGCATGCTGGTTACCTTCGGAATCCAGCCGGGGAAACCGGAGACGGGGTACGGATATGTGCAGAGATCTGAAGAAAGAATCGGAAAAGCGTGGCGAGTGAAACGGTTTGTGGAAAAACCGGATCTGAGAATGGCTGAAGCGTATTTGAAATCTGGAGACTATCTATGGAATTCCGGGATGTTCGCTTTCACGATGGCAGCCATGTCAGCAGCATTTAAGACCTTCATACCGGAACTATGGAAAGTGATGGATAAAGGCCTGGAAAACACTCTGTCTTCTTTCAGTGGCCTGACCGCAGATTCCATAGACTATGGCGTAATGGAAAAATCTGACAACGTAGTGGTGGTGCCGGCCGAGTTTCAGTGGTCGGATGTGGGTTCGTGGGATAGTTTTTATGGTGTTCTTGGAAAAGATACAGCATCCAATGTGGTGCACGGGAATGTGCTGCCGGTGGACACTGAAAACTGTCTCATCCTCGGCGGGGAGAGACTCATCGCGACAGTAGGACTGAAAGACCTGTTGATTGTAGAAACTCCGGACGCTGTTTTGATTGCCGGAAAGGGAGAGACTCAGAAGGTCAAGACCATTGTAGAGGCACTGAAAGCTGAGAAACGTCCCGAGGTGGAGGAACATGTGACCGTGGAGCGGCCATGGGGAAGCTACACGGTTCTGGAAAACCGGCCAGGATACAAAATTAAACAAATTGTGGTGGAGGCGGGTGAGAAACTCAGTTTACAGCTTCATCATCAAAGAAGCGAACACTGGGTAGTCACAGCTGGTACGGCAAGGGTGCGGGTGGGAGATGATGAAAAGATTCTCCATGTGAACCAGGGGGTTTTTGTGCCGATGGAAACACTTCATCGGCTGGAGAACCCCGGCAAAATACCTTTGGAGATGGTGGAAGTTCAGGTGGGAGAATATCTTGGCGAAGATGATATTGTTCGGTTCGACGATGTATATGGACGGAATACTTCGACTGAGTGAGACCCTGACCAATACGTGAAGCATAAATTTTAATGAAGACGAAGAAACTCAGGAACCCTCGTTTTCCGGAGTTTTCTGTTCCCGCATGTAACAGCTTCTACACAATACTTTGTCCGGATCTTCCGGTACGAAATTTACATATTCCCGCTTTCCGCAACGGCAACATACAATGGAAATTGTAACCTGGAGGCGTTTGTTCCGGGTTCTGTCCGGCACCTTGCCTTTCAGCTTTACATGGCAATCGTCACAAAGTTTGACCGGTTCAGTGGCCCTGCGGTAGTTCAGCTCTACCTCCGTTCCACAATTTTCGCAAATGACTTTGAATCGACCGGCGACTTTTCGCATGATCTCACGATTCCGATGTTTTCGCTTTTTCTTAACCTCGAAGCAGTCTCTGCACAGGACAGCAGTTCCCCTCGTTGGTTTGAAGGGAACCTGGTCTTCCTTACCACACATGCTGCAGACAATGGTGTGGAGTGTAGGCGGTTCCTGCCCCATTCGGGTTGGCGCCGGCTTCGCCGGCGACCGTTCCCGATTGGTATTTGAATTATGGTTTCCGGAATTTCCGGAATGCGGTTTATTGGGAGGTGTAGACATGCTCACTCATGGATGCTGTTGGCAATGCGCTCATTCCGAGGTACGTAAAAACGATGGCGGCAAATCCGATGATGGAAAAGACCACTGCTTTACGACCCCGCCACCCCTTGACATAACGAAGATGAAAGTAGGCAAGGTAGATGGTCCACGTGATCAGGGACCAGTTCTCTTTGGGATCCCAGAACCAGTAGTCGCCCCATGCAAATTTTGCCCACATGGAGCCGGTCAGCAATCCCATGTTCAGGAATGTGAACCCGACAATGATGAGCTGATGGGTGAACGCTTCCAGATCAACAATTTCTCCGCCCAGGGCATTCGTGAAAAATCTGCCCTTTCTCGTGCTCGGATCCAACGTAATGGCATCGGGGAAAAACAGGTACATGATGCCGGTGGCAAAGGAGACGGCAAGTGCCCCGTAACCGATGAAGTATATGACGACATGGGGGATGAACCACCCGCTCTGCAGCGCTGGGGGTAGATTGATAATTTCCACATCCACTTTCACAACGGCAAGAAGTAGGCAGCCCAGTGCAAGCAGGATAGAGCCTACACCAACCAGCTTGACTTTCCGAATCAGCTCCAGTACGAGATATACCAGTATGATGCAGAAAGCTGCAAAAACAAGGGATTCGTAAAACGTCTTAAAAGGAGGTCGACTTGCTTCCATCCATCGCTGTACAATGAGCCAACCGTTGATGATGAAACCTACAAAGAGAGAAAACCGCCCCAGAGTGTACACGGTACTGTTCTCTTTCATGAAAAGGGAAATAGAATAGAGTACAAAGGCAATGGTGTATATGCAGATCAAACCGGTCAGCATTGTGCTGATACGGGAAAAATTATCTATAAGTGCAATCATCTTCAGTACCTCACATCTTGAAGTAGAATCTAAGGATTCCGCCAATGGTTAACAGAAGAAAACCAAGGAAAACAATGTAAACGCCTGGGTCCCGGACAACTGAAATGCCGGAATAGGTCGGGTCCTTGGGGTTATAGTTGGACTGGTAGAAATAATATCCACCGTATGCAAGGGGACTGTTTACCTGCACCTTTTTCTTTAAAACTACTTTCCCGTCTTTCAAGACGGACACGTAGCTGCGATAAGCCTTTGGAGTGTCATCCTTGTTTCGCAGGAGGAGCGCCACTCTGCCGTTGTCCATAAAGGTGGCAGTCTTGTCACTGGCGGCCAGATCTCTTGTTTCCTTCTGGTCGTTCTGGATCCACTGAATCCGGGCTACAGGATTATTGGGGTTGTCTGACCGGTTAAGTTCCTCCTTCGATTTTTCCGCATGGGGCATGAAATCACTGAATTCGAAAATGCGGTTCCCCACGGTGAGGCGGTTGTTTTCCAGTTTACCCTTTTCAAAATTCTTGCCATTTTCGGTTTTCTTGTACTGGCCATCGGCACTGATAATGTAGATGGGCTTGCCTTTCAAAGTCGGGACAAAAGTGAATCGGATAGTGGCGTTTCCGGGGAGTGTTTTCCCATGGGTAAAATCCGGGAAGTTGGCAAATGCCCACTGGGTCGTTGTTTTCCCTGTCTTCTTATCGCTGAAAATGAGCTCAATCGCCGGGTTGTCCGGGCTGGACCCGGCCGACACAATCTGTTTGCTTTTCTGGTCGATGGAAAATGAAGGGATGAAACGCCCGATTTTGAGTGTGGAATCCGCTGTAAATGGGTAGGATTTTCCTTCCTGAACAGGAATCAGACGATGACTGCCATCGGGGAAAGTGGCAGTGAGAAGTTTCTGTTCGGACACCGCTGCAGAAGGATTTTTCGGCATATCCCACTTGAATACGATCATTCCCTGCTGGTCCGGCAATAGAAAACGATCGTCCCCGGCCGTGTCAAAGAAAAATGCCTCCTGGGAGTGTTCCCCCTGGTGGAGCATAACTTTTACGGCTCCGGGTCCGGTATCGGCAGGCTTTGCCACTTCGCGTACTGCGTAGTCCGGGAAGAATTTGAGAATCTTCAGTGTTCCATGCGCTTTCTTAATTGGATACTCAGCATTCTCCGTTGTCTTGAGGGAGTGGGGCATACCAAATTTATCTTTAGAGTCCGGCCTGGTGTACACATAAACCCGATAGTCCGGGTCATAGTGATCCACTTCAAATTTATCCAGACGAAGTTGAAAGCCCATGTTCCTTTTTTGATCCAGCAACTGATTATACTGGGTCAGTTGAAATTCACTTACGACATCTCCTTCGTGAAGGTTGAGGTATCCCTTTACCCCGAAGAATGCGCTGATTGACCCACCAATGACAACGATCAGAATGCTCAGGTGAATCAGAAAAAAGCCGATTTTCTTTTTCTTGATCGGCAAGTGGTTCAATGTGCAGATGAGGATGTTGAGGTTCAGGAGAAGGACCAGTCCAGTGAACCAGACCGAATGGTAAGTGTCTACCAGGGTCAGCAACTTCACAAACTTATAGAAACCCGGTGAATAGGATTGGAGATATCGGGCAGGTTCCACATTCTGGAGAATCAGCGTACCGATTATCACAGCGATGGTGAAATAAATCAGTACCGAGGCTGCCATTTTGAGAGATCTGAAAAAATCCAGAACATTTTGAGGCTTTCGTGCCGTAGCAATGACAACAAACAATGCCAGCGCTGCAACCAGTCCGTAAAAAACCGGTTTGTTGAGATTGGCCGCAGCCTGGAGGATCAGCAGGTAGACCGTTATGAGTCCGGTTGCCACCAGGTAAAAAGCCAGTGGTTTTTTTCTCAAGTTCAACTCCTTCAAATATGAATTGTCGTCCAGGCTATTTCACCCGGACAAAAAATTGAATCAAACGGGATTCTGGAACAATAACCAGGTTTCCAGTCCCCGAAAATGAATGACGAAATGTTAATCCCCATCTTTCTTTTGAAGACTCTCAATGTATGCAATCATGATATTGCGAAGGGAATCGCTGGAAAATGCGGAGGCTGCGGGACGATTCCCATTGCTGAAGTATCCACCACCACCTCCCAGAAGATAGGTAGTCAGGTCCATTGAATAGAGACCATCTGCCTGGAAAGGTTTGTCCCCAATTTTTCGGATTTCCACTCGGCTACCTCCCGGTTTATTGGGATGGACAGAATAGTCTGCCCCGATGAAAAAACCAAACTGGAAGAAGGGGTAGGCGGGCTTCAGCTTGCCCTCTGAATCCAGCATTGATGCTGCGTGTTCCATCAGGGCCTTGATCTCTGTTCCTTTGATGGATATCTGAGCCATATAGTTGTCGTATGGAAGCAGTTCGAATACATGGCTGTTCACGACGGTGGCCCGTTTGGTCTTTACCCGGACTCCCGGATTGGAGGCTGTTACAAATTGAATATCTGAGTTTTTCCATGATTTCATGGAATCAGCGATGAAATAGGACGCTGTTCCCGGAGCGAGGGGGTCCTCAGTAAACTCTAACTGATGGCGGTATTCACCGAGGTCCTGGTCCATGAACTTCTTAGTAGCCTTGTCAAGTTTGCGAATCTTTTTCTCGATTTTCTTATCCATCTCGGAGTCGTTTACCTGTAATGTTGTGGAGCTCTTACTCAGTATTTCCCATTTGCCGTCCCGCTGCTGCAGATCCACCAGAAGAACGCCGATAGATTTTACATGGTCCTTGGGTTGGCAGAGGAGCACTCCATTATACATCTCCAGTCCCACTTCCTTGTGTGAATGGCCATAAATAATGGCGTCAATTCCGGGTACGTTTTCCGTTACCTGGTAAACGGCGTTTTCATTCATCTGTCCCGTTTGTAGTTTTGCACCCTTACCGCTGTGGATCAGTCCAACAACGATGTCAACTTTCTGCTTCTTTAATTCTGCCACGGCCTTTTTCGCGGAGGCGACCATGTCCAGGAACTGTGTACCATCCAGAACGGCTGGAGTTTCAAAATGGGCGGTGGCAGGTGTGGTCAATCCGAAAAAGCCGATTTTAATTCCGGCGCGTTCGATAACGAGGGTAGCTGGAAACAGCGGTTGCCCGGCCTTGTCCTGGATGTTGGCAGAAATCCAGGGAAACCGGGTGGCTGAAATGTTCTGTTTCAGCACATTGGTTCCGTAATCAAAATCATGATTTCCCGGTACAGCTACGTTATATTTCAGCATACGCATAGCAGTAGCCACCGGGTCATCCTCGTCAATGGCATGAAAATGGTGGTAGAAGGTGAGCGGGTTGCCCACAAACGCATCCCCGCAGTCCACAAGGATGGTATTTTCTTTGGTCTTTCTCAGGGTTTCAATCAGCGGGGCGGCTTGAACAAGCCCGTAACCCAGTTTATCTCCGGTTGTATAGTCTTTTCCGGTTATGTTGCCATGCATATCGGTGGTTGCAAGAATGGTGATTGTCACTTCTTTGGCCAGACCCATAAAAAAAGTGCTTGATACAAAAGCGAGAATGAGGATCAAACGACGCATAAGTCCCTCCGAACCAAGTTGTGAATGGATTTTAGCATAAAAAGGAAGAATTTAGGTGAAAGAAGTGATTGAAGAGAAGAAGTGATGGGTGATGGGTGATGAGCATGGAGAAGAAATTTAAGTTTGAGTCTAAGTTTAAGTCCAGATGGGACTTAAAAAGGCAGGAACAGGGCCAATCTCTTGGCTTCGCATTTTCTTTTTTGCATTCAATGTTTAACACTCATTAATTAATATCCGCTGTGCCGAAGGTATCGCTGGTGGTCAGGTGAATGCCGGCACCGGCCATCTCCGCGAGGGCTTTTATGCCGTCATTGGGATGGAGATTAACTGCTCGAGTACAATCCGTCAGCACAGTTACATGAAATCCCTGTTTTACGGCATCCAATGCGGTCTCCTTTACGCAGTAATCTGTTGCCAGTCCACAGATGACCACATCCTCAATTTGTCGCTCACGAAGTATTCCTGCCAGATCCATATTTGTGGCTTCGAAACCACTGTAGCCATCGTCAGCATTAGATGTACCTTTTTCTGCAAAAAGGTCAATTGCGTCTATTTTCAGGTTCGGGTGGAAATCCGCACCGGTTGTACCTGCAATGCAGTGGGGCGGCCATTTTGTGAAATGAATGGTTTTTCCAGGGTGCACATCCCGCGTGGCAATTATCAGGTCGAATTTTGGCAAAATCCGGTTGATTGAGGGGACAACAGCATCCCCTTCCTGAACAGCCAAAGCGCCGCCGGGACAAAAATCATTCTGTACATCTACAACCAACAGGCAGTTTTTACCCATGGCTTTGTCCCTCTTCGATAAGATTCCGTCTCAGTTCAAACAGGCGGTTGCTGAGACCGACCCGATATATATGGGGATTTACAAAGCGTTTGTGTTCATCGGGTAGAAGAGCAAACCGTTCTCTGGAAAACTGTCGGACATTCTCCAGAGCAGGGAAGGGTGCAACAATAGCCCCTTTTTCCACAAATGGAAAGAATACCTGTTCAATCGCCAGGCCTTCCTGGACAATTCGTGTTTTCTTGAATTCGATAGAGGGGTGGCGAAGCATTTGGATTTGCTCTTCAGATTCGTCTGCCAGCAGGACGCCGTCAATGGCGAACATTCCGTCCCCGTTTGTGTACCGAACCACCTTCTTTTTACCAGGGAAATTAATTTTCTCTTCGTTTTCAGAGAGTTTCAAGGTTGGGACATCTCCTATAGAGCTCAATTTATATATCCCATCGAGAGCGGATTGTTCTCCCCCGGTGACCAGCCGCGTTCCGACTCCGAAAATATCAATGGGGGCATTCTGTTCCAGCAGACTGGCGATGAGTTTTTCGTCCAATTGATTGGATGCCACAATCTTCACATTTTCAAGCCCGGCCTTATCCAGAAGGTTTCGCGCTTTCTTGCTGAAATAGGCCAGATCTCCTGAATCCAGCCGGATGGCGCGCAGCTGGTGACCCTTTTCTGCCAGTTCTTTCGCGACCTGGATGGCGTGAGGGACACCGGATTTCAGGGTGCTGTACGTGTCCACCAGCAAGGTCGTATGGTCAGGATATATTTCTGCATATTTCCGGAAAGCCTCCAGTTCGCTATCAAAACTCTGAATCCAGCTATGGGCATGGGTTCCAACTGCCGGAATGTGGTAACGCTTCGCAGCAAAAGTATTGGATGTGCCCTTGGCGCCGCCGATATAGGCAGCCCTGGTCGCAGCGATGGCCCCCATGCTCTGGGCCCGGCGAAGTCCGAAATCAACCACATCCCGGCCCTTCGCTGCAAAAACCGCCCGGGTGGCCTTGGTGGCGATCAGGGTCTGGTAATTGATGATATTCAATAGCATGGATTCAATCAACTGGGCTTCCAGAATGCTGGATTCCACCCTCAATAGCGGATCGTTGGCAAATACAATGTCCCCTTCCCGGAACCCATGGATGTTTCCTGAAAAACGGAAGTCAGCGAGATAATCCAGAAATTCGTTTCTGAAACCGATCGATGCGAGATAGTCCAGGTCATTTTTTTCAAAAGAAAACTGGAGAACGCCATTTATTGCGTCTTCCAACCCGGCAAAGATGCCGTATCCGCCTTTGAAAGGGTTACTCCTGAAGTAGAGGTCAAATATAGCGGAGGAATTTCTTTTTTCGGAAAAGAAAAAGGCCTGAGCCATAGTCAATTCGTAGAAGTCCGTGTACAGACCCGAATAATAGTCTTCCATCCGTTATAGTTCTTCTGGAAAATCGGAATTGAACGCCACGTGAACATTGTATAGGCCGTTAATGCGTTTGCAGCCCACGGCTTTTCCTGCAACGGAAACCACGTCATCGCCCATGCCTAGAAAAAAAGTAAATTGGTGTCGGGTTTCAACAGGATAGGGGCTTTTCATCAACATTCCGCCTTTGGAGATATTGCCGGTCATGCCGAAGTTAATTTCTCCGTCTCCTCTATCCACACCCACCAGCCTTGATATAAGTTTCCGTCGGTGCTGGCGCTTTTCCTCAGCCATGTATACCTCCTTTTCTATTCCCAATATAATCCATCCAGCCAAAAAATGCAAAAAAGAGGGAGTGTCTGCTCCCTCCTCCCAGAATTCATGCTTCCTGTTTTGTCTTCATTCCCTTCTGCATCCAGCCTTTGGCCAGGATTAACGCAATGGGAGATACAATGGCAATGCAGCCGTAAATGAACCACATCTGCCCGCTGTGGGGCAGCCCGGTCTTG
>PFTO01000212.1:11525-22505 GCA_002789615.1 Acidobacteria bacterium CG_4_9_14_3_um_filter_49_7
GTAGATCCCGACTTTCCCTTCCGGTGCGATTTCCGCAATCCACTGGAGGAAGCGTGGTTGCCACATGGCTTCCCCGATTGACATGAAAAGTACGTAGGTTAGAAAGAGCGGCACATTGGGCCCCAGAGCAAGGAGAAATGTGGGGATTGCCATGACGAAGGTGCCGTAAATCATCATTTTGTAGACATTTGCCCTTGCTGTAAGCCCGGCTACCAGCGGAGCAAGGAAGAAAATAAGGATCGGATTCAAATTGGAGAAGAATTCGAAATATTGGCTGACCATACTGTCTTTGAATGCGCGGTCCAGATAATAAGGCAGTGTCAGCCAATTGTGGGCAAACAGGGTCTGCACCGGGATCAGAATAAAAATGAAGAATGTGAACCGAAGATCCCTGAAGGGATGATCCGGTCGCTTGGACAGATAGTTGGCTGTCGACAGAATAACGAAAATCAAGGCGGCTGCGTAGGCGGTCCATTCTTCATATGGCAGGCCCTGGAACAGGGTAGTGGAAGAAAGCGTGATTCCGCCATTGTGAATCATGATTCCCACGACAAGTGAAATGGCGGCAGCGGCCGAGAAAAGTGTCAAGAGGAAGTTGTTATGGACTGTTTTCGGAATAGTATCTGTTTTGGTCTTTTCTACCGTTGATTCTTTTCCGTTTGCTTTTGCCTGATCCTCGGTTTCAGTGGAGATCTGGCTCACTGCCTTTTCATCTGTTTTTTTCGTCAACACCATGACAGTAAATACCAAACCAAACAAAGAAATGGTGGCGTATACCCAGAACACAGCAGTCAGGCCGTTTGGGGGAAAGGCACTCTTGAAGTGATGGCGGGTCAGGGGTGAAATAAAACCGGAAAAGAAGGCACCGAGATTCATGAGTCCATAAACAACGGCGTAACCCATGGCAGCAGTTTGAGGATTGGTGTAGCGTTTAACCCCGGCATAGGCGGCTGGCTGATACAACCCGTAGGCTACTACCGCGAGGAAAAGTCCGAAAATCAGCGTGAAAAACATGGGAGAGCCAACGCCGTGCCCCATTGGAAGCGTGCCGGACAGGGCAATCATGGACCGGCCGGTGACGAACAGAACAAAGGACAAAATCAGTGCCTTTCGAACGCCGATTTTATCTGAAACACCGCCGAGAAAGAGCATTGCCAGCGTGATGCCGCCGGTAACGCCGGAATAAACCCAGCCGGAATGGAGGTCACTTAACTGGACATTTTCAGAACAATATTTGCCCAGAATGGTGAGAATACCGAAATAAACCAATCCCTCCAGCACGTAGGGGATATTGACGCCCCACAATGCTTTTGGGGCCTTGACAAACGCAATAGCGGTTTCTTTCAGTTCCTTCAGGGCATCTTTGATGACCCTTCCCAATGATACTGTTTCAGTCGTGTGATCCGCCATAGTACCTTCCTTGATTTCAAATTTTCAACCTCACAGCATTGTACCCTAAAGCACGGGGAAGTGCCAGAACGGTGCGTGTGAATGTGCGAGTGCCAGTATGAAAAAAAATGGGAAGCCCTTCGCATTGCGCCGGATGTAAAATGATGAGTGTTGAGTGCAAGAAAGAAAATGGGAAGCCAAGAGATTGGCCCTGTTCCTGCCTGTTTAAGTCCCATCTGGACTTAAACTTAGACTCGAACTTAAGCTTCTTCTACAAGCTCATCATCCATCACCCATCACGCGGCGTTTCCGCCGATGAATCAGTTCTTGAAGATGACCCGGACGGTGCGGCGCCCATACTTTTCGGTTGCAGTATCCCCGCAGGTGGCAGTGCAGTCAATGACCCAGATGGCACCGATATGGCTGGCCACTGCGATTGTGGCGGTTCCGGTGGGGTTGGCAAATGTGTATGAAGTAGCATCCAGATTGCCGTCGTCTGTGATGTCGGTCAGGGCGTTGTAGACTCCGGTATCCGCATAGTAAAGCGCCTGTGTGGATAGATATTCGTTTCCAGCCTCTTCTGCTGATGAGATCGTGTAAGTGGTCAGAATGATCCCCATGAAAGCGAGAAAAATGACAATAAAAATGGCTGCTATCAGGGATACTCCCCGTTCGTGTTTATGGCACATTTCGGATGTGTACCTCCTGATGGAAATTCATCGTCTCTCCACTGGCCCGAACCTGTAAGAAAATGGTCAGTAGTGCGGTGTTTGAAAGTGTTCCTGTTGTGTACTGGAACTGGATAGAGGATACGTGGTCAATGAGAATATCCTGGTCAATTGCGCTGGTACCATGGGCCTGGCCCGGATCGTACCCGGAATATCGGATCAATTCACCGGATAAATTTCTGGAAAAAGTAACTGCCCCGGTACACATCTGGTAGCGTTTGGTAGAGGAGTGGGGCTTGGCCGGTGCATTGATACTCACTTGATTCCCTGCGACTCCGGCAACCTGAAAGGTGGATGGAGAAGCCGGGTAGGCATAAAAATCATCCGGTGAAACATTGTAAATCACAATGAATGATGTGGATGGTGGTGTCAGACCGGTGTCATCATTCAGCGTGTAGGGGGAAGAACCGCCGGTTATGCTGTTGTAGTGGGAGAAGAAAGTCGCTTTGCCAAATTCGACCGTGTCATTTGCAGCGTTGGTCGTAGAGACCCTGACAGTATTGGGAACAGATTCCCGAAGCTCACGGGACATCCTTTCCAGTGCCAGCCGTGCCCGGGACACCAGTTCTTTGCGCGCGACCTGTTGCTGGAAACCTTCTGCACCATAGAAAATGATCGGTCCCACAACACCGGCGATTATTCCCACGAGCACGATGGAAATGACCAGTTCTATGAGGGTGAACCCGTTTTTAGAAGTTGGTTTTGATTGCTGTAAAAACAAAATTCTCCCCAGTAGGTGCTGTCACCTGGATTCGTATCCGTTTATAATTATTTGTTGCGAGGCTGGCAGGTGCCCCGGTCGGTTTAAAAAAATCCACCATAACGGACCGGGAATATCCTGTAAATTCGGCCGAAATGTCATTTCCCAATTCATCCTTTAGAGGCTCACCGGCAACTCCATCCGCGTACCCGCCATAGTCGTCCACATCATCAAAATCCGTTCGACCGGATTCCCCGGCTTCAGTACCAATATTTGCCAGGGCAATCGGTATTCTCCCACCACCCAGTGGGGTATCTTCGTCCCACCGTTTCAGGAGAATTTCATCCATCATGCCCTGGCCCAGTTCCACGCCCCTGATTTCCAGAAAAGGTCGGGCACCCTCCTGGATATTGTTGAAAATCACACCGATGATACCTGTCAGCGCGATTCCGATAATCACGATTGCGATTACAGTTTCAATCAATGTGAATCCTTGATTCCGGGAATGAACTTGTAATTCGGCCGGGGAAAATTTTCTACAATTCATGGGCATATCCCGTATTTGGTTCAACCTTGATGGTTATGGACAAGCTGCCCGAGGAAAATGTCAGTGTGGCACCGTTGGGCGTGGGTCTTCCCAGGTAATCAAAGAAAATGGAAGTTGTGGTGGCAGGGACAATCGTAAGTGTGGAGTCATAACTGACCCTGAGAGGACTGACCCGGTCCTCTGGAGAAGTGATAATGTTAGCGGTGTTGGTGCAATCGGTTTTGTTTACTGTGTACCGGTTGTTGGCGGTATCCAGGCATACACCGTAAGATTCGCTTCTCGACATGGCCAGCTCCTGGGCCATGGTCAGGTAATTGAGCAGCATCTTTGAGTCCTTTTGTACCCGGGTATCGGAAATGGAAAGGAGCTTCGGCGTGGCAATAATGGCAATAATGCCAACAAGAACAATCACCATTACAAGCTCAATGAGAGTGAACCCCCACCCGCTTTCCTTCGATTTGTCTCTTTGACCCGGCATAGTATGTTTCATTGCTCTTATTCTACCGCCACAAAGGCAGCAGTGCAAGTGGAAGTGAAGGAGTGGGGTTTTGAGTGGGAGTGGGCGGCAGACGGCGCAGTGCGCCGAATGTTGGGTGTTAAATGAAAGATGAGAAGAATCGCAGACTTGTCTGTTTCCTGTCAATCACCACTCACCATTCACTATCCACGCGGCCCTTTGGGCTGCTCAATCCTGTTCCTGGTAACAGTATGGACACACTCTGGCCCGGGGGGATAGCAGTTTCCCGCAATTGAAGCACACTTTTTTGGAAGGTGTTCTATCGGGAGTCTCCCGGTTGGATGGCTGGGGAATTTCACTTCTGGGGATTTCCGGTGGGGTGTCGGTAGCCTGTAATTCGATAATAGCCTTCTTGAAATCCGCAGCGTCCAAGTACCGCTCATTGTAATTCTTCGCCAATGCCTTCATGATTATCGCAGACTGATTCGGTGTGAGGGTATCCACTTTCTCGTGAAGAGCGGTAAATAGACGCTCTTTCACTTCCTTCTCGATCTTCAGGGGATTGAAACTTTCAAATGGGAGTTTCCCCATTATCATTTCGTAAAACATCATGCCAACAGAGTAAATGTCAGATTGAAAGACAGCTTTCCCTTCAAAATGTTCCGGTGCCATGTAGGGTGGACATCCAACGCGGGTAACGGCAATGGAATCCGGGTTCAGGTAGCGGGACGTGCCAAAGTCAGTCATTTTTACGAAACCTTCTTCTGTCAGCAGTACATTTGCCGGGCGGATATCCCGGTGGATAATCTGGTGATCGTGGGCAAATTTCAATGCGTCACAGACCTGGAAAATAATGGATATTGCCTTTTCCCATTTCAATCCGTCGGAGTCCTTAATCAGCCGGTCCAGTGATGGCCCGGAAATATACTCGGAGACGATAAAGAAAATACCTTCTTTTTTTTCTACGGAATAAATCTGGACAATATTGGGATGTGAAAGAGAGGCCTGGAGGCGGGGTTCATGGAGCATTTTTTCCAGCTCCTGGCCCTGGTTATGGGGAATCTTCAATGCGACTTTGCGTTTGACCCAGGTATCTGTCGCGAGGTAGACGGACCCGAAGCCTCCACTTCCCAGACGTTTTACAATTCGGTATTTCCCCAGTGTTTTCCTGTCCAGCAACATGCCGACATGATACCACAAAACCGGGATCTTGGCGGAAGCTGTTTGCACATGATGTTCTGGACCGGTAAAGTCTGATAGAATACAAAAAACAGGGAGGACAAGATGAAAGACTGGAAGCAGATAAATCCTGAAGAACTGACAGACAATGTGTTTAAGCTGATTGGAAAAGACTGGATGCTGATCACGGCAGGTAAGCAGGACGATTTCAATACAATGACGGCCAGTTGGGGTGGAATGGGAGTGTTGTGGCACAAGCCGGTGGCCACTGTTTACATTCGTCCAACCCGTTATACGAATGAATTTGTGGAGAAAAATGAGATATTTACGCTTTCCTTTTTTGAGGACAAATACAGGGACGCGCTTACAATCTGTGGAACAATCTCCGGCAGGGATGAGGACAAGACTGCCATTGTCGGACTCCATGGTGAGCCACTGCCGGATGGTGGGTTGAGTTACCGCGAGGCGCGCCTTGCCATCAGTTGCCGGAAAATGTATCAGGATACTTTCAAGCCGGAAAACTTTCTTGATTCCGGCATTGAGAGAAATTACCCGAAGAAGGATTATCACAATATTTATATCGGGGAAATTACCGGAATTTTTCTTGCGCAATGACTCCAGGTTTCTTTTCCATTTTGGCTATGAACGATATTGAATGAAGAATAGAATTGGCAAATTCTCTGATGGTTCTGCTGTTTAACATTCGGTGGAATGCCGTCTATACACCTCTGGCCTTGTCAGGCCAGATAAATCGGTGAAGCTGGCAATTGAGTCGAACGGGGAGCCGATCTTTAAGAATCCAGTCTGCCAGTTCTGCTGGAGGAAGTCCGGGTGTCACCGGGGAAAAGTTGATCACGCAACCCTTTTCTGTGAGCCTGTGTTCTGAAATAAAATCAACTGCCCAGTCATAATCTTCCCTGTGACAGAGAGTGAATTTGAACTCATCGGTTCTTTCTCGCATAAGCGGGATGTTTGAAAGGCAGCTGTGGTGGGCCATTCCGCTTCCCGGTGTTTTGACGTCCAGCATGATTCGGACATTGTCAAGAACAAAAGGCGCAATGTCCATGGAACCGCCGGTTTCAAGGATGACTTGACGGTTATTCTCCAGCAACCGTTTCACCAGTTCCGGCAATTCAACCTGTGCCAGGGGGTCTCCCCCGGTAAGGTGAACAATGGGAAGGCCATTATTTTCAATGATTGTCAGGAGTTCCTTGATAGTCATCTCTGCGCCATCTTCGTAGGCATAGGTGGTATCACAATAAGTGCAGCGCAGGGGACAGCCGGTAAATCTGACAAAGAGCATGGGAATCCCTGTCAGTGACGTCTCCCCTTCGATGGTGGCGAAGATTTCATTAACCTTCATCAGTCTGGTACATAGGCAGCTACAGAATCTTCAGTCTCATAGACTTCGACCCGTAAGACCCGATTGTCTCCGAAGTTACCCTGCAGGCTGGAGTAGAAAAACGAGGCGAGGTTTTCCGCAGTGGGGTTCAGCCCGGAGGACTGGAAGTAGGGGTGGTCATTGAGAACAATATGATCCAGTTCCCTGGCTATTTCGTCCAGTTTGCCCTTCAACTGAGTAAAATCCACCAGCATTCCAATTTCGTTGAGTTTACTGCCCGCCACTTCCACCACGACACGCCAGTTGTGGCCGTGGAGCCTGGAGCAGTTTCCTTCGTAGCCGGTGAGATGGTGGGACGATGAAAAACGCGTTTCAACCTTTACGCTATACATGGCAACCATTATACCTGTTGTCCCGACCAATGCAACTGAGTTGCAGTACGGTGTTAATCATCTCTCTGTCCGAACTTAAACTCAGCCTCAGGCTCAGGCTCAGGCTCAGGCTCAACCTCAACCTCAACCTTGTATTCTTCCTCATCTTCTTCTCCCAGCCGACGGAGCTTTCGGCGGTTTCGGACTTTTTGAACAAGGAGCAGAACAACTGCCAGAAGGGTCATCAGGCCGAACAGCCCTTCATCCGATACAATCAGGTTCAGCAACGTGTAGCGAGAAAGGTAGTTTTCCAGAAACATATAGAAAAAAAAGGACATGTGAATTCCGTAGGCGGAATCGAAGGCGGTTTCCATGTCCATGTTCTTCAGTCTCTTCAGAAAGACGGTCAGAGGAGGACGTCCCAGTTCACGGAGATAACTGACAAGTCCGCAGGAGAGGGGATATGCCAATTTTGCCGTGCTTTCTTTCTGAAACGCGGATTCATGCATTAATTGGCGAAAATGTTTTACCGGCAGGCCCAGAAGAGTTCGCCCATCATTTATTGTGAAGCCCCTGCTGAAAGACTGGGCGAGTCCTTCGTCCAGCCATCGGGGGATGCGGGGAATATTGTCGTGGAGGATGGCATGTACAGCTTCGTGGCGGAACACAGTGAGGATTTCAGATTCCGCACCTCTTCCCAGTTGTCGGGCGGTTTTAATCACGATGATTCGTTTCCCCGGCTCAAAAAAACCGTTTACCCAGCGGGGAGAAGGAAAAACCTCTGATTTCCCTTTGTTTGATGGGTCAATATACACTGGAATGGGGCGGGCCGGTTTTCGTAGCCCCAGTTCACCGCAGAATCGACGGGCAAAGCTGTCTGAATCGGCGGAGAGGATGGCTGCAAGACGGACATTCTCTTCCCGATAATAGACAGTGAAATAACGGTTTTCAGAGGCAAGAAATGTTGAATTTGACGCCTGTGTTGCCGATGCTTGCCTGGGAAACACGCCTATAAAGCACAAAACAAGTAAGATGGAAAACAATATCCGTCTCTTGCAGACGGGTCGGGCCGGTTTTTTTGAGCTGAAGGAAACCAATTGTACCATCATGGGGCCTCCTTGGCAGCCGGACGGCCCCCGGCTATCATTTTGCCGGTTCGGTGATGACCAGACGGGAAAAATCCGCGATGGTCAGAAACACTTCACGCAGCCGGGTCAGCATGGCCAGGCGGTTTTGCCGGATGGCGTCATCTTTGTCCATGACCAGCACCTCGTCGAAGAACCGATCCACGGTATCCGCAATTTTACCAACTGTCTTTAACGCTTCATCATAGTCTTTGTCCGCAGTTAATCGGCTGACATCAGATTTCAGGGCGTTCAATGCGTTATAGAGTGCGGTTTCTTCAGCCTGGCCAAAGAGTTCAGGGTTTACATCCAGCAAAACGTTGTCTTTGGCGGCATCTAGTATGTTGTGGATACGTTTGAAACTGCCGGCAACCCGGAGGAAATCAGCATCTTTTCGCGATCTCTTGAGTGCTTTTACACGGTTCAGGGTGTCCAGCAGGTTTCCATGGGGAATGGCAAGAACCGCATCAATTTCGTCGTAGGCAAAGCCCCGGGTGTTGAGCCAGAATCTTAATCTTGCGTCCAGAATAGAGAAGATCTGTTCCTCCCAATTGTTCCGGGCGGTTTTCAGCACAGACTCAAATAGGGGCAGACAGTTTCGAACAGTCTGGTAGAGATCAAAATCCAGCGCTTTTTCCAGCACAATTCGGATGATGCCCTGCGCTTCCCGCCGCAAACCGAAGGGATCTTTTGAGCCTGTGGGTACAATTCCGACTGCCAGACAACCAAGAAATGTATCGAGTCTGTCGGCAATGGCGGTCAGTTCCCCCTCCCGGGTCCGGGGAAGGTCATCGTCCATCGAGCCGGGAAGATAGTGGTCGTAAATGCCCTGCCAGATGCCTTCAGGTTTACCTTCCTCCTTCGCATACAGTCCCCCCATAATGCCCTGGAGTTCGGGAAACTCATATACCATGTCACTGGAAAGGTCGCATTTGCAAAGTTGTATGGTTTTCCCCAGTGTTTCTGCGTCGCAGGACACGAAGCGGTTGAAAATTTCGCCGATCTTCTGCATCCGTTGGATTTTATCGCCATATGTGCCAAGGTCAGTTTGAAATATCTGACGGTCCAGTTTGTCCATCCGACTTTCCAGCGTTTTTTTCCGGTCTTCGTTCCAGAAGAACTGTGCGTCGTACAGCCGGGCCGCCAGCACCCGTTCACTGCCCAGTTGAATGTACCCTTCAGAGTCGTGGAAAGTTGAAGCTACAGCGAGGAATCGGGGTAACAGTTTTCCATCCCTTCCCCGTGCGGCAAAATACTTCTGGTGTTCCTTCATGGATGTAATCAGTACCTCTTCCGGGATCTCCAGGAAGTCTTCTTTGAAAAGGCCCTCCACAACGAAGGGAATTTCCACAAGGTAACTTACCTCGTCCAATAGGGCTTCGTCCCGGATCACCGTAGCATCATATGTTGCTTCAAACACCTTGATTGACTGTTGAATAACAGCTTTTCTGGTAGCTGAATCAACCTCCACATGGTTTTCCTTCAGTGCCGTTCTGTAGTCGGCGAAACAGGTAACCGGGATATTCCGTTTACCCAGGATCCGATGACCCCAGGTTGTATTCCCAGCGGTAACTCCTGCATATTCGAAAACAAGGGGGGTTCCATTGAGCAGTGCGCAGATCCAGCGAATGGGACGGACAAAACGGACGTCCAGGTTACCCCACTTCATATTTTTGCGGAACGGAATTTTTTTCAACCAGATTGGCATCAGTTCTTTCAGTATGTCATCGGTGTTTCTCCCGGCAACAAAAACATCTGCCGCCGCAATTTCCCCTGTTTTTCCCGGAATGTATCGAACATCATCAATAGAAGTTTCATTTTTCTTTATGAATCCCAGCAATGCCCGGGAGGGTGTCCCGTCCTCGTTCAGGCAGATGCGCTGCGGCGGTCCTTGAACCGTAATGGTCTGATCCGCTTCCTTCATGTCAATCTCCGAAATGTAATACACCATTCGGGTTGGAGAAGCATAACTTGCAATGGTACTGACGTGGATATTGTAGTTGCCCAGGAGATTCTCGAGAATTTTTCTTCCTTCCTCCAGCGAGCTTGGAATCATCTTTGCCGGGATTTCCTCGCAACCGATTTCGATAAAGAATTCAGCCATTGGAAACCTCCAGGTGGCTTTCGGCACAGGCGCAGGCCAATGTCCGAACCCGGTTAATGAACCGTGCCCGCTCCGTGACGCTGAGAGCGTTTCGTGCGTCCAGTACGTTGAATGCATGGGAACATTTTAACGCGCTGTCGAAAGCGGCGATGGGCAGCTTCTGCGCAAGAACTCTGAGGCACTCCGCCTCATACAGGTCAAAGAGCTTGAAATGAAGGTCAATGTCTGCCAGTTCAAAACTGTATCTGGAAAACTCATATTCATCCCGTTTGCGAATTTCCCCGTAGCTGACCCCGTGCCCCCATTCCAGGTTATACATATTGTCAATCCCATTTATAAACATGCAAATCCGTTCGATCCCATAAGTGATTTCCACCGAAACAGGTTTCAGATCAATTCCACCGGCCTGCTGAAGGTAAGTGAATTGGGTAATCTCCATTCCGTCCAGCAGTACCTGCCAGCCGACACCCCATGCGCCCAGTGTGGGAGACTCCCAGTTGTCTTCTTCAAACCGGATATCGTGCTCTTCGGGTTTGATGCCGAAGGCCTTCAAACTCTCAATGTACAAATCCTGTATGTTGTCGGGGCTGGGCTTCATAATTACCTGGAACTGATAGTGCTTGTAAACGCGAAAAGGATTTTCACCATAGCGTCCGTCTGTGGGCCGGCGGGAAGGTTCCACGTAAGCCACATTCCACGAGTTTTCACCCAGCACCCGGAGAAATGTGTGAGGATTCATAGTACCGGCTCCGGTTTCGATGTCATAGGGTTGTGAAATCAGACAACCGTGATCCGACCAGAATTTCTGCAGTGACAATATCAATTCCTGAAAATTCAAAACACTATCCTTCCTTTCCCAAAGAGGTTCATTTCGTATCGGTTCCGATTGTACCGGATTTGTCCTGCTTCGTCACGGGGGAAATGAGAAGCGGCCCGCAGGGGCGCGGGAGAGTGCGAGTGAAAGTGCAAGTGAACCTGCAAGAAGCAATAATGACTCCGAGTACCTCTCATCTGATGCCCACGCGAAACGCCCACTCCC